>JALTMZ010000056.1 GCA_027001105.1 Thermococcus sp. | reverse complement strand
ATTCTTATCCTTTCGACTCCTTTTATTTCCTTAATGTATTCTGCAACGCTCTTTGGAACGAGTTCTTCCCAAGGCTTGCCCTCGATCATTCTTTTTCTTATTTCTGTAGCCGAAAGGATGTCCTTCCTGAACATTGGCTGTACTATGACTTCATAACCTTTCTCACGGAAAAGCTGAGCCACTAAGGAATTACCGGTGAACACCACGTCAAATTTTGGGACCATACTGACCACATAGGTTGCCCAGATTGCATTGAAGTTTATATCCGGCAGAGGAATTAGATAGTATTTTCTCTGGAATCCTGCCTCATCTAATGCCCTTATCAACATCTCCATTCTTTCACTTGTTGTAAACGGATTTTTCAGGGTATGGCTTGCCTGCGCACTCCCTATACCTATTATCACCTCATCAACCTGAGAAAAAACGAATTCAAGTGCCTTTATATGTCCGTTATGAACAGGCTGAAAGCGGCCAACAAATAAACCGCGTTTTGGCATCCAATCACCTCCACAATCTGACCTCCAGCTCATCACCAACTTTAACTCCTAAAACCTCAGCAGCAGAGCCTTGATTGACGGCTATCTCCAAGTAGTCATGACTCCCCGGCAGGGCTAAAAGCTCACCTTTTTTAACCTGACCATAGGTATCAAGGTAGGGGATTTTGAGCCCTTCAACCTCAACGTACTTTGGTCTCTCGTAGTCTTCTAAGTTGAGGATTACATTGCCGAAGTCATCTATGTAAATCACTTTCAAAATCCATTTTCCGTCTTTCTGCTTTGGTTCCAGATCGAGCTTTATTATCTCATCAAGGCTGATCTCCTTTCCTAAGCGTGAGGGCTCGTAACCCAGCTCAAGCAAGGCACCAGCAGGACCAAATACATCCCTTCCATGAAAGGTCGAGCTGATTTTTCTCCCAATTATTGCTTCCATCTTTTTGATGTCGATTTCATATGCTGCTGCTGGATTTATATGTTTCAGCGGAAGAGTTGCCAAGCCGTTATCGGGAACCACCAAGAACTGGTCGCCTTCTATGATTAGTGCTTTTCTCTCCGTACCAACTCCTGGATCAATTACTCCAATATGGATTGTATCTTTTGGATAGTACTTTACAACCTGCTCCATCACAAAGGAGCCTTCAAGAACGCTGTGTCTTGTAATTGAGTGCGTGATATCAATGAGCATAGCTTTTGGATTTATGCTTAATATCGCCCCTTTCATCTCTCCGACATATGGCCCTTTGATTCCAAAGTCTGTAGTCAGCGTAATCATTGCAACCACCTAAAGGTTATTAAGGTTCAATCCTTTAAAGAGCCTTTGGAGGTGAGGGGATGATAATCGTTGTGTATCACAACATAAATGCAACAAGGAAGCTTGAGGAGTTTGCTAAAATAGCATTTGGCTTTGACGTTGACTTATTAGTGATTTCAAAGCCTACAGGTACTGCAGCACAAATGGGAGTGCCGGAGATACATAAGGAGGCATTCAAAAGAGGCAAAAATGTCTTAATCGTGGGAGATTTGCCTGATGCAATTGAGGTAGTTCAGCCCGACGAAACTTATACAATCACGAAGTTTGGGGAACCAGCTAATTGGGAGAAG
>JALTMZ010000055.1 GCA_027001105.1 Thermococcus sp. | reverse complement strand
ATCTGGATTTATCTTTTTTATTGCTTTCTCTACAGCATTAATTTTTCTCCCACTAACAAGATCTGCCATCGTCACGATGACTAAATCCGCCAAACCAATCCGGAAAGGTCCAAAGTACCCTTTAATGAAGGAGAGCTTTTGTGTAGCACCAACAACAGTTATGTACTTGTCTGCTCTAAACGCTGGAAAAGTGGCGCCACTTCCCTCAAGGATTATCAAATCCCCTTCAAGCTTCTCGGCTATTTTAATTCCCTCCTCAACAATATCAAAGAATGAAAACCCTGCCATTCCCCCGCCGCATCTCCTGCACCCGACTGTTGTAACTCTCGCAGTTAGGGCATCTTCAAAATGATCTGAAGCAGCATGCTTCCCTTTTTCAGCCATTTTAAGCAAAAATTCTGGCGTAATTTCAAATTTATCTCCATAAATGATTTCTGGTGCTTCTGGGCCACCTCTTCCCATTGTTACAATTATTGGCTTTGCAACCTCCTTTAGAGTTCTTGCCACAAATCCACTTACAGCAGTTTTTCCAACCCTTTTGCCAGTCCCTATTATGGCTATACTCGGCTTTTTAGTTTTTTTCATTTCTTTAGGTCTGAATTCAAAATCTGCCCCCCTATATGTAATGCCATGCCTCATGAGAAGGGAGGCTATTCTGAAACGGTCCTCATAATTTAGAATTGGCTCATCACTTAGGTCAACAACCTCTCTGACTTGATTCTCCACTATAGCTCTTTCAAGTGCCTTCAGGTAATCTGCATCGTGATAGAGGGGAACTCCTATTTTCCTCTCCAAATCTTCAAGCCTTCCAATTTTCTCATTCCCCCCCAAAAACACAGCACAGCACACATTTCCAATCTTTTTTATTGCCCACCTGATTACATCTGGATAATGCTCACCATCAATTAGAACCAGTCTCATAAGAACCACCAAGATTACTTCTACTCCATGTGTTTTAAGTTTGTGGTCTTTAGTTAATTAAACATATTTATTTACTTTACCAGTTTTGTTTACCCGAAATGTTTAAATCGCCCAAGGCTGGGTATTTTATGGTGGTGTTATGAGAAGGCTGTTAACTCTAATCACACTTGGGGTTCTGATTCTGGGGGTTATTGCAAGTGGTTGCATAGGTGGAAATGAAGTCAAAGATACTGGAACAAGTGAAAAGGCCTCTCCATCAGCAGCACAAACAGAGCTCAAAAAAGCAACTTTGAAGATTTTCCACGCTGGTTCCCTGAGTGAGCCCCTTAAAGACGTTAGTGAGGCGTTCAAAGAATATGCTAAGGAAAATCTTGGCTATGACGTGGAAATCCAAGCAGAGGCAAGCGGAAGTGTCATGGCAGTTAGGAAAGTTACAGATCTGCACAAAACAGCAGATATCGTGGCTGTTGCTGATTATACATTGATACCTCAGCTCTTAGTTCCAAATTACACTGATTTTTACGTTCTCTTCGCCACAAATGAGATCGTCATTGCGTTCACAGATAAGAGCAAATATGCTGATGAAATCAACTCAGACAACTGGTACGAAATCTTGGCAAGGCCTGATGTTAAGTTTGGCTTCAGCGATCCCAACCAAGATCCCTGCGGATATAGGAGTGTCATGGTAATGAAATTA
>JALTMZ010000054.1 GCA_027001105.1 Thermococcus sp. | reverse complement strand
GCCCCTCGTTATCTCAGCCACTGCTCCAATGCAATCACCATTTAAACCGCCAAAGTTGTCCAAACTGAGCTTTATGATGTAAGCTCCAATTAGAAATCCAAGAACACTAATAACCGCTCTCCACTCATAGAGAAAGAAGGGCATCAGTAAGAGAATGTAGATCATAGTCGCCAAAAGCAGTTGCTTTCTGTTCATAGATTCCATAAAGTAAGCTCCTAACCCATCTCCTAAAGGCTTCTTCGTGCTTAAAGCCAGAACCATAGCATACTTCGAGTTCAGCTCTGCCAGAAAAAGAGCGTAAAAGGGAACGTAGCTTAGAGAGTAAATCTGGATGAACAAAACCATTACAACAGCAAAAATTCCCGCTATTCCCGTGTTCAAGTCCTTCATGGCTTTAATCTTCCTTTCCCTGTCTCCTTTGGCCATAATCCCATCGGCAAAATCCGCTAATCCGTCAATGTGGAGCAAGCCTATGGTGAAATATAAGAGCAGAACTGCTAAGATATTTTTCAGAGGAACGTTAAAATAAAGGGCAATTGTGGATAAAGTAGAAGTAATGACTGCCAGCATAGGGAACGCCCAAATCTCTCGCCTTGCTTTTTCAAAGTCGCCCTCAAGCGGAATTCTTGTCATGAAGGGTATGAGGTTTTTCATTGAACCACCCGGCTAATTAATCCAATGTTGAAAAGCCTTAAAAATCCTTCCTCCAACTATTTGTGCAATGAGGAAGGAACACTATCGAATATTGCTCATCGTTGTTTTAATTCTCGCCTTTGTATACACGCTCGGCTTAGCTGGGATTCTGCCTTTTGCGGTTAGTTATTACATTACAATCCTCTTCATATTTCTGTTTATCTTCCTCCGCTGGGAGTCTCGGCTGAATCGAAATTCATAGGTTCAAAGAGCTTTGTCATGCAGCCAGCTATGAATCCCCCAACTGCATCGTCCAAAAACGGCGGTAGTTCTTTTAAGATTCCAGGCTTTTTGGTGTCATAGTAGAAGAAGTTGAATAATGCAAGCTTTCCACCAATGTACTCTGCAATGTTAATGCCAATCAGTTCATCTGCAATCAAATTAACTGGATCTCCTTTGACTTTAAAGTTCTCCTCAATGAGCAATGCCGCCATAAGAAGGGCTTGAACATTGACATCTTTGAGATAATGGAGCATCAGGGACTTGAGCCTCTCCCTAATCTTTTCAGCATCTTTTCCAATGTAAAGCTCCAAAGCTGTGTCGAGCATCTTTTCGAGGGTTATACCTTTTGGTTCAAATCTTCGGAGAATTTCTTCAGCTTTCATGCTTTCACCAGCCTGAACCTCAGCCACCAGTATCTTTCACTCTCTTCAACTTCCTCTGGCTTTAGCTCAAAACTCTTCTCAAATAGCGGACATTTCAAAACCACAGTGTGGAACTCTGCAAACTCTCCAACAGGGTCAACTTTGGGATTTGCCCTCAAAAACTGCCCCAAATCTCCAGTTGAGCGAAAAGTGTAGCCAAGCCACTCCTTTGAGAGCTTTTCCTTATTCACGGCAATTATTGAGTACTCGAAGCCGACGTTTATTATCTCCTTCACAAGCTCAAGCGTATCTCTACCCCATAGCGGTTCTAAAGCTCTTGTT
>JALTMZ010000053.1 GCA_027001105.1 Thermococcus sp. | reverse complement strand
TTACTATGAAGTTGAACTTTATAAAGATGCTGTTCGAAATTCAGAAGAAATTCTCGAAAAATGAGCGCAATTTAGTAAAACAAAAACATAGTAAAATTAAAAGTAAAAAGAAACACATCCAGATAGCATTAAATGTAGTCATCCAGAGTTTTAGCCTTAACCATGATTGCAGCCTTTTCTTTTCCGTAGAAAACCTCAACAAGTCCATCGGATTCTAAACTTTTAAGGGTCTGGAGAAGTTTCGGCATGGGAGTTTCCAACTCTTCACTTAATTTTTGCAAGGTTACAGCCCTTTTCTTTACAACCAAAAGTTTGTATATATACTCCCTCCTGCGCATATCAAAGGCACCACTAATATCTATGCGTTCCATTCTAATAAACATTGCTGGACAAAATTTGCCAATCCTTCAAAAAAGATTTATAAGTGCACAGTAGAGCCAAGATTCATGAGAGGAGAGATTAAAAAACTGAGCGAAGATGGGTTTGGGATCATAAAAGCGGGGAAAAAGAAGGTCTACGTTCCTTTTACAGCCGTTGGGGATATAGTTGAGATTAAAAAATGGCACAGGGAAAAGAAAAAGCTTGTTGCACATGAATACGAAATAATAATGCCTTCCCCAATCAGGACTGAACCAAAGTGCCCGTACTTTGGAAAGTGTGGAGGGTGTATGCTCCAGCATCTGCCGTACAGTGAGCAGGTAAAATTTAAGGCAGAAAAACTGGAAAATCTCTTCGGATATGCCGTTGATGTCATCCCCTCTCCAAAAATTTATGGACACAGGAACAGGATTGATGTTGTAATATCCACAGAAGGGATAGGGTTTAGGAGAAGAGGCACTTGGTGGGATGTTGTTGACATAGAAGAGTGCTTAGTTTTTGGTGAAAAGAGTGGAAGGGCTCTCAACTCGCTCAGGGAATTTATAGAGGATTTCAAACTACAACCATGGGATTTAAGAAAGAGCGAAGGTTTCGTGAGATACATTGTGATGAGAGAAGGCAAGTTCACCGGAGAACTCATGGTCAATTTAGTCACGTATGAAGGAAGCCTCCCGGACGAGGTTCAAGAATACTTTAGTTTTGCAGACTCGATATACTGGAGTGTTAACAGCTCAAAAAGCGATGTTTCCTATGGAGAGCCAAGGAAGTTCTGGAACAGAGAGTTCATAAAGGAAAGGCTTGATGATGTTGTCTATTTGATTCATCCAAACAGCTTTTTCCAGACCAATTCTTATCAGGCAGTCAACCTTGTGAAGAAGGTGGCTGAATTTGCAGAGGGAAGAAGGGTCCTTGATCTCTATTCTGGGGTTGGAACATTTGGAATTTATCTCGCCAAAAAAGGCTTTGAAGTCGAAGGGATTGAAATCAATCCTTTTGCTGTTGAGATGGCAAGAAAAAATGCTGAAATGAACAGTGTTAATGCAACTTTTTATGTTGGAGAAGACAGGAATGTTGAAAACCTCGGAAAGTATGATACCGTTGTGGTTGATCCACCAAGGGCCGGGCTTCATCCAAAGCTCATTCGAAAAATGCTTAAAGACGCACCAGAGACAATCGTCTACGTTTCGTGCAATCCCAAAACCCTTGCTAAAAACTTAGAGGAGCTTAAGAGTATCTACAAAGTTGAAGAGATAATTGGACTTGATATGTTCCCTCACACCCCACACGTTGAGGTAGTAACAAAGTTAAAATTAAATGTTTGATATTGAAACCAAAAAGTTCAAAAAGTTAATATATTAGATTTGCTAAATTAATGTGAGGTGAGAAGGATTGATAGATGAAAGGGACAGGATTATAATAGATATGCTCACCAAAGATGCAAGGACGCCTTTTACGGAAATAGCCAAAGTCCTTGGAATTAGTGAGACTGCCGTGAGAAAAAGGGTTAGGGCATTAGAAGAAGCCGGGGTCATTAAAGGTTATACAGTCAAAGTTGATCCTGCTAAGCTCGGCTACAACCTCGTGAGCATAACTGGTGTAGATACAAAGCCCGAAAAAATATTTGAGGTTGCACACAAGCTGAAAGAATTTGACTTTGTTAAGGAGCTCTATTTAACAAGCGGGGATCACATGATAATGGCAGAAATATGGGCAAAAAATGGAGAAGACTTAGCAGATATAATTTCAAACAAGATTGGAAAGATAGACGGAGTCACTAAGGTGTGCCCAGCAATTATTTTGGAGAGACTGAAGTAAAGCTTTTAAATACTCCTTTCTCTATTTATTGTTGAGCGGTGGTAGTCTAGCCTGGTCCAGGACGCCGGCCTCCCAAGCCGGCGACCCGGGTTCAAATCCCGGCCACCGCACCATAACAAACTTTGCCTTCGCAAAGTTTGATCAAAGTTCGTTTATCCCTTCCAAGTGCTGTTTCTTAGTGTGGATTCCTAATTAATTGATAGTTCTTCAGCGTTTCACTCCAAAAGCGTCCTTTGGACGCAAAAAGACAAGAAACCCACTTTAAAAACAATATACTTACTTAAATCCACATTATATTAGCGAACCTCAGAAAGATAAACAAACTTCCCATGCCCTTCAATTGTCTTAAACACTTCTGATCAAACTTTGCCAAAGTTTGCCTCACTGCCTGCTGTAAACCCACTTTAACAACGGGGGAGTTATTATGGTCGTCACAAACACCATGAAGATTGCCACTGTTAATGCGTCAGCACCAACTACACCGCTCGCCATTGCTATTGCCAGCATAGCCAGCTCAACACCCAATCTTGGAATCATGCCAACTCCGATTCTTAAAGATGCCTTCAAGTCAAAGCCTCCCAAATAGGCACCAAAACCGCATCCAAGGACTTTACTGAGAATAGCAGCAGAAGCATAAATTACAGCAAATAATCCAGCATGAAGTATGTATGCCAGTTCGATTCTCATACCAACCTCCACGAAGAAGAGAGGAATGAAGAGTGAATATCCCAAGGTGTTAACTGGGTTTTCAACTTGTTTTCTGTAATTTGTTTGTCCAATCGTTAGACCAACCATGTATGCTCCAAGGATGGATGCCAAGTTCAAGTGCTCAGCCAAGTAAGCAAAGAGTATCAGAAAAATTACTGCAAAAGTCGTTGTGGACTCTGGTAAATCTATGCGGGAAATCTTTCTAAAGGCTTTTTCCGCCAGCACAGGACCTAAATATAAGAAAACCGCAAGAAATCCAGCAACCTCAATGAGGATCTCAATGATGGCATCATAGTGAACACTACCTTCTCTCAACAGCGATAGTACGATGGTTAGAATCAATATGCCCAAAACGTCATCAACAACAGCAGCAGCTAAAATTGTGGTTCCTTCTCTCGTTCTCAATCTCCTGAGCTCCATTAACACTCTAACCGTTATGCTGACACTGGTTGGGGTCATTATTGCACCGTATAAAAGAGCTTCGTGGAACTCAACAAAAGGCAGGGAAACAAGAAATCCAAATGCAAATGCAACAGCAACCCCCACTCCTGCAACAAACATGCTTGGCTTCCCAACTCTCTTAAATTCACCCAGATCACTCTCAAGCCCAGCTAAGAACAGGAGGAGGAGCACACCAAGATTTGCAAATTCACGAATTATTTCATTGCTTTCAGCGAAGATTCCAATTATTAATCCCCCAAGAATTTGACCAAGCACAACAGGCTGACCAAACTTTTCAAATATCCAGCCAAGAAGCTTTGCCGTTGCGAGCATCATCGCTATCATCAATAAAGTTTCCATCTCACTCCCTCGCAAATGCCCACTTTAGAAGAGGAGGAGTTACAAGGGTTGTAATCATGACCATAGCTATTGAAATTGAAAAAGCTCCCCTGTCCAAGACTCCCTCAGCCAATCCGATATTTGCCATGATTAAGCCAACTTCCATTCTTGGAATCATTCCCACACCTATTTGAAGGGCTTCCTTTGGTTTAAATTTTGAAATTAACGCTCCAGCACCACATCCAATGATCTTCCCAATTATTGCAAGGAACGAATAAAGAAATGCAAAACTTCCGGCAGTAATCACAACATGGGCATCAGTTTCCGCACCAACACCAACCAAGAAGATGGGAATGAAAAAGGAGTAACCTATGGTTATGATTTTGTCAATAATCTTTTTGGCATCTTCACTGCCAGCGACAAGTATTCCAGCAAGATATGCCCCAGTTATTGCTGCTATCTGAAAATGTTCTGCTAAATAAGCAAATATCAACATTATCGCCAAGGCTATTGTTGTCACAGTCTCTGGGAGGTTTATCTTATGTGAACCCTTCAGAATCTCTTTTATAGCTCTACTCCCGATGAGCATGCTCACCGCAAAAAACGCCACTATTTCACCAACCAGAATCACAATATCCTCAACATAAACACTTCCCTTCGTGTTCATAGCAACAAGTATGGTTAGTATCATTATGCCCAAAACGTCATCAACCACTGCCGCAGCCAGAATTGCAGCACCAACACGAGTACGAAGTCTTTTAAGCTCAATCAGAACATTTGCCGTCAAGCTAACACTTGTTGCAGTCATGACACCACCAAGAAAAAGTGCCTGCATCTGTGGATAACCCCATTCAATTGCTATAAGATATCCAAACAAAAATGGCACAAGAACACCAAGTAAGGCTATTATAAAAGACGGAAATCCTACATTTTTAAATTCTTCTATATCAGTTTCAAGACCTGCCAAAAAGAGCAACATAATAACACCAAGATCCGCTAAAAGTCTGACACCTTCCCCGTAAGTAACAAGATTCAGAAGAGAAGGTCCAAGTATAATTCCCCCAACTATCTGACCCAATGCAGCCGGTAGTCCAAAGCGTGAGCTTAAATACCCAAAACCCTTTGCGGCTATTAGTATGGTTGCAAGCTCAAGGAATATATCCAACTTTATCGCCCCTAAACAGATACAATCCTGATAAGCCTTATTATGTCCTTCACCTCTAAAATGCCATGAACATGTTTTTCACCATCAACAACGGGAAGATGATGCTTGCCAGTTTCAATCATCAACTTTATTGCATGACCCAGATTATCATCGATGTGAATTGTTATCGGCTTCGTAACCATTATGTCCTCAACCCTTGATGCCCTGTTTAGCGTGTACCTTTTCAAGAGCCCAAGACCAACAATTGAATACCTCCGGGGTGGACTGAAGAAATGAAGTAAGTCCTTCATTGTGATAAATCCCAAAAGCCTGTTTTTCTCATCAACAACAACTGCAGAGGTTTCCTCTCCTTTGAGATTTTCTATTAGGGTTGTAAGTGGATCCTCTGGATGAACCTTTAGGAAATCGGTATCCATGACAAGTTTAACAGGAACCTTGGATATGTACCTAATATTATGGCTCAGCTCCTCCTTTCTCTGCATTTGGAGGTGCTTTCTTTTTCCTACAACAATATGCATCTTCTTTCTCTTCAGCTTTTCGGCACGTTCCACTCACGCCACCATAATATATTGGACAAAAATGTGTTTAAATCTTTCTCTATTTATGCGAAATACTATGGAAAAGTAAAATAAAGTCAAAAGGCAAAAAGAGAAATGGTGACATTTATGAAGACACCTACGGGCATAGTAGAGATTACTTTTGATGAAGAAAGAGAACTTCTCAGATTACCTCCTAAACCAGAGCTACCAAAGTATTCTTCACAACTAATTAATCTCGCAAATCAGTTTGCACAGGGAACCCGTCCAAAAGTTGTTGGCCAGATGAGCGAGCTAATTAAAGAATTCAGGAAAAGTGGGGGCAAAACATTTGAGGATTGGAAGGAATGGTATTTGCAGAAATACCCCAAGGCGATAGATGAAGCAACAAGAAAAATATGGGATATGCTTGGTAAGTTTAAAGAAGCATTGGAACACTTGAATGATGAGGATGTAAGAAAGTGGGTAGAAGATTTAGTTCTCGTCAAAACATATGAAGGCCTTATGCTGCAGGAGGCTATTCTGAAGAAAGTAGCAGAAGAAGTTGGAGCAGGTTATCGCCTTGCCACCCCCGAAGAAGAATCAAAGGGCATTGATGGAGTAATTATCCTCAAAAACAAGGAGATCCCTGTGTCAATAAAACCTACAACCTATGTCATGCAGGAAAGGCATCTGCCCGAAGAGCTCAAAGGATATTTAATCGTTTACGAGAAAAAGAAAAACAAGATTGTAATTGATTATTCCCAAGTATTAACAGCACTTTAGGCTGTTACGGATCATTTATCCACGATAAATAAATTTGACTTCAAAATTTACCCCTAACCTTCTTTGTTTTACCCCTATTTTCTCTTCAATTATTGGTCTTAGGCTTTCATCAATCTCATAACCTATTGAATTCCTTTGTAACTCAATTGCGACTTTTGTGGTAGTCCCCGTTCCTAAGAATGGATCAAGAACCGTATCCCCAATTATCGAAAACATTCTAATTAATCTTCTTGGTATCTCCTCCGGGTATGCTGCAGTTCTTCTAGCTATCTTTGGATGGGTTTGTCTTTCCCCTTTTACATCATCCCAAATCTGACTAAACCACTTATCCCTTTCTTCTTTAGTGTATCTACTCGCATATCTCAATGGATCCTTCGGCTTAAACTTCCTCGGCTCCCCCTTCCTGAATATTAAGATATATTCAACATCCAATGTAACATAAGCATTTGGCGGTAAAAACCCAGAACCTAAGAATGCATTAGGCTTATTTGTGGGCTTCTTCCAAAGGATATATGGCAGTGTAACAAAGCCGATCTTTTCAAAATACTCAATTATCTTCGCATGATTAGGAAACAGTCTAAAATTACCATTAAGCTTTCTCGTTGCATCTCCAATATTAATACATGCAATTCCCCCGGGAACAAGCACCCGGTAAACCTCTTTCCAGACTGGCAATAAAGTCTTATGCATTAACTCATAAATTTCCCTAACTATTCGTTCTTTTTTCTGTTTATTGCTTGTAGCCTTTAATTTTTCAAAGGCTTTGTCAATATCTGGATTTAACCTTCTAAAAAGATCATCCCATATCTCAATCATTGGATAAGGCGGCGAAGTCACCACTAAGTGAACGCTTTCGTCTTCAATTTCATGCATTCTTCTAGAGTCCGCAAAGA
>JALTMZ010000052.1 GCA_027001105.1 Thermococcus sp. | reverse complement strand
GTTGCCTTTAATGCATGAACAGAGCTTTCGTGACAAAGACGAGCACAATTGTCAATATTATTTGTTCCGAAAAGTCGAGCGATTTTCTGAAGAAGATAATTCTCTTCATTCGAGCACTTTGAGGAAGCTATGAATGCAGCAGCATCTGGTCCATACAGCTCTTTGATTTCCAAAAGCTTGTGAGAGATTTCCCCCATAGCCCGGGACCATGAAACTGGAATAAACTTTCTACCAACTGCCTTGAGGGGTCTCTTCAAGCGATCTCCGTGAACAACAAACTCAGTGGCCCTCAACCCTTTAGGACATATTCTCCCTCTATTCACTGGAGATGTTTTATCTGGAATGACTGTGAGGGTCTCAGGATCAACCTGAAGTCTGCATCCAAAGCCACAATAAGGACAGATTACGCTTTTCATTCAATCACCATATTTAAATGTTTCAGTTAAAACTTAAGATTTTTTCTTCGATATTTTTACAAATTTATGTTAATCATGCAAAATAAAATACACGTCCTAAAAGCTTTAAGGATTAAGTGGAGAATTATTTGGAGGTGGATAAAAATGCTTCATCACGTTAAGCTGATTTATGCAACCAAAAGCAGAAAGCTTGTTGGTAAGAAAATTGTTCTTGCCATTCCCGGGAGCATAGCTGCAGTTGAATGTGTAAAGCTGGCGAGAGAGCTGATAAGGCACGGAGCAGAGGTTCATGCTGTTATGAGCGAAAGCGCCCAGAAAATAATTCATCCCTATGCAATGGAGTTCGCAACTGGAAATCCCGTCATCACTGAGATTACCGGATTTATAGAGCATGTTGAGCTCTGTGGTGAGCATGAGAACAAAGCAGATTTGGTCTTAGTGTGTCCAGCAACTGCAAACACAATTTCAAAGATAGCATGTGGGATTGACGACACACCAGTCACAACCGTTGTAACAACAGCTTTTGCCCACACACCGATAATGATAGCCCCTGCTATGCATTCAAGCATGTATGAACATCCAATAATAAAGGAGAACATAGAAAAGCTCAAAAAGCTTGGTGTCGAGTTCATAGGGCCAAAATTTGAGGAAGGGAAAGCAAAAGTTGCCAGCATTGATGAAATTGTTTACCGCGTCATTAAAAAGCTCCACAAGAAGGATTTGAAAGGTAAGAGAGTTTTAGTAACAGCAGGAGCTACAAGGGAATACATTGATCCAATAAGGTTCATCACAAACAAAAGCTCCGGAAAAATGGGCGTTGCCCTGGCGGAAGAGGCAGACTTCAGAGGGGCTGAGGTGACTTTAATCAAAACCAAGGGAAGCGTGTCAAGCTTTGTAGAAAATCAAATTGAAGTTGAGACCGTTGAAGAAATGCTACATGCAATAGAAAACGAGCTGATGAGCAAGAAATATGATGTTGTAATCTTAGCAGCTGCTGTCAGCGATTTCAAACCAAAAGAAAAGGCTGAAAAGAAGATAAAGAGCGGACAAACACTTATTTTGGAATTGATCCCAACCCCAAAGATAATCCAGAGGGTAAAAGAAATTCAGCCAGATGTGTTCTTGGTTGGATTTAAGGCTGAATATGGTGTTAGTGAGGAAGAACTTATTGCTCAAGCAAGAAACCAGATTGAGAAAGCCAAAAGCGATGTTGTGATTGCCAACAAAGGTGAGATCGCCTTCGGCAGTGAAGAAAATGAGGTTTACTGGGTTACAAAGGACAAAGTCGAAAAGTTCCCAAGAATGAACAAGAGAGGACTGGCTGAAAAGATCTGGGACAAGATTGTTGAGATGCTTTAATTTTTGTTTTTGTGAAGATGTCTTCATTAAAAAGCCTCATAAACTCACTTTTCTAATTTTTCTTGGAGGTGGAAGTATGAAAAGGATAGGAATAATCGGTGGAATGAGTCCAGAATCAACCCTCTACTACTATAAAAAGTTCATTGAAATTTCAAGAGAAAAGTTTGAGCCATATTTTTATCCGGAGCTGATCATTTACAGCATCAACTTCAAGGAGTTCAAGGACAATCCCAATGGCTGGGAAGGGAGAAAAAGAATCCTAATAAACGCGGCAAAAGCCTTAGAACGGGCTGGAGCCAAGGTGATTGGGATTGCAGCAAACACTCCTCACATGGTGTTTTCTGATGTTCAAAGAGCTGTAAATGTTGAAATGGTCAGCATAATAGATGCAGTTGCTGAGGAAGCTAAAAGAAGAAGGCTGAGAAAGCTTCTTCTTTTAGGAACTAAAACTACAATGACAATGCCGTTCTATAAAGAAAAGCTCAAAGAGAGGGGTTTCGAAGTCATAGTGCCAAATGAAAATGAGATTGAGGAAATAAACAGAATTATATTTGAAGAGCTTATGTTTGAAAACTTAAACAGCAAGTCATGGCTCATTGAGCTGATTGAAAGGTATGTAGAGAAAAGAGAAATCGAAGGTGCCATCTTAGGATGCACGGAGCTTCCATTGGTTATAAAACCAGAAGACGTTAGTGCTGAAGTTCTCGATACCGCTGAAATCCACGTTAGAGCGCTGATTGAAAAGGCTTTGAGATGAGTTGCCGTTTTGGATTCTAATTCAATCTTTAGTTTGCTAATTTCTAAACCAATATACTTATAACACTTTTCAGACTAAAACTAAAGCATGAAGTGGATAGTTGTTGATCCCGAAATCTGTCATGGAAAACCTGTTTTTAAAGGAACAAGAATACTGGTTAGTGATGTACTTGAGATGCTAGCTGCTGGTATGAGCATTGAAGAAATACTTAAAGAGTATCCGCAGCTAAGCGAAGAAATGATACGAGAGGCTATTGAGTATGCAGCAAGGCTCATACGGGGAGAATATAATGTCGTTAAGGTTTCTACTTGATGAGAATGTCCTACTCTCAGTCAAGAAATTCCTAGAATCCAAGGGTTATCATGCAGTTTACGTCCCTAAAGGAGCCAAAGATTCAGAAGTTGCAAAAATAGCCAAGAATACAAATTCAATCCTTCTGACTCGTGATTCTGATTTTGCCAACACTCTAATGTATCCCCCACACGAATTCCCCGGGATCATTCTTCTCAAAACACATCCTCCAGTCCCCAAAGATATGATTGAAAGCTTAGAATTTGTCCTTGAAAATCTCAAAGAAGAATTTAAAGGGAAACTGATTATTGCAACAAAAGAGGGATTCAAAGTTATTGAAGTCTGGTCCTAAACCTCTTTTGGCGGCACCAAAATCCCAAGCTCTGTAATAATCCCTCTCACATACTTCCAGGGAGTTATATCAAAGAGATAGTTCCTTATCAGAAAGTGGTTTCTCTTGAATTTTCTTTCCACGATCTCAACTTCCTCAGCCTTAAGCTCCGGATGAACCTTGAAGCTCTCAGCCGCAACGTAAAAAGGAACGCCGCTATCATGACAAGCCAATGCCAAAAGATACGTGCCGGCTTTGTTTATCACACAGCCATCTCGGGTTATATTATCTGCCCCAACTAACGCTAAAGTCGCTTTCTTTGCAAAGAGCCCAAGCTGGGCATCGGTGATAACCTCAAAGGGAACCTCAAGTTTCTCAAGCTCTTTAGCTAAAGCTAACCCCTCATAATCCGGAGCACTCTCCGTGAGAATTACCCTAAAGCGCTTACCCTTCATCTTTGCTGCCTTTAAAATCTCAAAAACTGTTGAAGAAAAGGAGTGCGTGATTATTACTTCGTTTTCATCAATCAGCTCGCTTCCTATATTGCCGATCTCCCTTTTTGCTTCTTCACTAAGCTTTATGAACTCCTCGGCTTTTGCTTTAACGAACTCTGGATTGTTTGTCAAAGGAATAAAACGAGCTAAGTTGTAGAGAGAAGCCATTGTGGGATTTACACTAATAATTTCATTGCGCATCTCTTTCAAAGCCTCAAAAAGCTCTTCTCCGGTCAAAAGCTCGGCAAGCTTTAGGTAAGCTTCAGCACCTCTTTTGGCTAAGTAGCTTGCCCCTCGAATTCGCTCAGCTTTCATTTCCTCTATGATTGCCTGGACTTCTTGGGGAAGCATGAAATCACCAGCCTTCCTCAAACCTTATCCCTTTCTCCTCCATGAACTTTTTAGCCTTTTCTATGATCCCTTCATCTTCACCAAAGAGAATTATACCAATATATTTTCCAAAGCCTTTCGGTGAGGAGTGAATCCTTACAGGGAACTTCTCAAGTGTCTCATTCAAAATTGGAGCAAGCTTTGATTCATCTGTAATTTCTGCCAGCAGCTTTCTCTGAATGAACTTCCTTCTACCAAGCTTTGGAAGAACTTCGTTCTCAAGCATAGCTCTCATTTCTCTCGGCATCCCGGGCAGAACAAAGATCTTAACACCTTTGTACTCGATGTAAGCTCCCGGAGCAGCACCTTCTGTATTTTTCAAAGGCTCAGCGCCTTCAGGAAGGTAAGCCATCTTTTTACGTGCTTCATTTAGCTTCGGGTCATCTATGAGACCTTTCTCATAAAGCTCACGGTAAAATTCCTCAATTCTCTTCAGACAGTCCTCCCTCAAAATGAGCTTTCTGCCTAAAGCCTCTGCCACGGCAAGCATTGTAACATCATCATGTGTCGGTCCCAATCCTCCGGAGATAATCAGTACGGAGGGCTTTCTTGAGAGTATCTCCCTTATTACAGCTTTTATCTCCTCGACATCATCTCCTACAGTCGTTTTTCTCCTCACCCAGTAGCCCTTCTCTGTTAACCTCTGAGCAATGTAGGCGGAGTTGCTGTCAACGGTGTGCCCAGTTAAGAGCTCATCACCAATCGTAAGGATTTCAGCGAACACTTGCACCACCCATAGAACTCTTTAGCACTCGGTCTTTTTGGAGTTTTCCATCTATGAATAACACCTCCAGTGAAAGCAACGTTTAAGTATCAACTTGTTAATATAATCTTCGGAGGTGATTTCTGTGAAAGTTAAGGTGGGAATTAATGGTTATGGGACAATAGGGAAAAGAGTAGCTTACGCTATCACAAAGCAAGATGATATGGCACTTATAGGTGTAACAAAGACAAAACCGGACTTTGAAGCTTACAGGGCAAAGGAGCTCGGCATTCCAGTATATGCAGCATCAGAGGAATTCTTGCCAAGGTTTGAAAAAGCTGGCTTTGAGGTTGCCGGAACTTTAGAAGATTTGCTTCAGAAGGTTGACGTTATCGTTGATGCAACTCCAGGGGGAATGGGGGCGAAGAATAAGCCGATTTATGAAAAGTACGGAGTTAAAGCAGTGTTTCAAGGCGGAGAGAAGGCTGATGTTGCAGAGGTTTCCTTCGTTGCTCAGGCAAACTATGAGAAAGCCCTTGGAAAGAGCTACGTTAGGGTTGTTTCATGCAACACAACCGGATTAACAAGGACACTAAGTGCAATTCAAGAGTACATTGACTACGTTTACGCTGTGATGATTAGGAGAGCCGCTGATCCAAATGACATTAAAAGAGGTCCAATCAATGCAATAAAGCCGACCGTTGAAGTCCCATCTCATCATGGTCCCGATGTTCAAACAGTTATTCCAATAAACATTGAAACGACAGCCTTTGTTGTGCCAACTACAATAATGCACGTCCACTCAGTAATGGTTGAACTGAAGAAGCCAATCACCAGGGAGGATGTAATTGATATCTTTGAGAACACTACAAGGGTTCTGCTCTTTGAAAAAGAGAAAGGGTTTGATAGTACTGCCCAGCTGATAGAGTTTGCAAGAGATTTACACAGAGAATGGAACAACCTCTACGAAATAGCTGTCTGGAAGGAGAGCATAAACGTTAAAGGCAACAGGCTGTTCTACATTCAGGCAGTTCATCAGGAGAGCGACGTTGTGCCAGAGAACATTGATGCAATTAGAGCAATGTTTGAGCTTGCAGACAAGTGGAAGAGCATAAAGAAGACCAACAAGAGCTTGGGAATTTTGAAGTGAAGCAAATTTTGCACAGCAAAGTTTAGTCAAAACTTCCTTAGAATCATTAAGCAAGCAAAAAGATTAGGATTAAGCAGACAAAATCGAGTAAATGAATACCAAAAAGAACACCAAACCTGAAAGGTAAGCAAAACTATGGGGAATTGAAAGATGCAGCTTTCTGTGAATCTTTTTTGCTTTTACATACATTACTGTTGGCAGAATGCCCGCATAAAGCAAGCCGCCGAAGGTTCCAGCCACCCAAAGAGCGTTGACGAAGCTGTTCAGCCCAGCAAAGTACACAAGCAGTGGTGGAATCACGGTTAAAAGCCATGCATGAGACCTTTTAATGCTAAATATCTCTTTCATGTTGTCCATCTGTGCCAATCCAATTCCAATGTAGCTTGTGCTTATTGCTGCCAATGGAAGAATTAAGCCCAAAACGTTGCCCAATCTACCGTAGAGCTGCTCAAGGGCTGAAGTTGCCAATTCTGGAGTCTTTGATCCAAAAGCACCAACAAATGCCAGCACAAAGAAAGCGTAGAACACCATAGGGACAAGATACCCAATAAGGACGGCTTTTGTGGCCTTTTTAACGTTTTCCAAACCTTTTAGAATCTCCGGAACAACCATATGGCTCACATAGGCAAATACAGCAACACCAATACCCTTTGTTATGGCTGAGTAATCAATCTTTGTTAGGTTTGAGAGATTTGCTTTGGGAATAACAAGTGCTACTGCAAGAGTCAGAGCACCCAGCAAAAGGAAGTTCAGCAGAAGCTCGGCTTCTCCAGATGCTTTTAAACCAAGAAAGACTATTAGGCTCATTACAAACCAGAATATCAGGGCTCCAATTTTTTCATTAACTCCAAAAAGGGAGGATAGAATGTCTCCACTTCCAGCTATGTAAGCGATCAAAGCTCCATAGCTTAGCACAGAGATGCTAAAAAACATAAGATATCCGCCAATTTTTCCCAAATAAGCCTCAGCAATCTTAGAGAGAGTTCCGTCGCTGTGAGCGGCTAAATCGAGAACAAACAGCGCTGTGAGCAATGTTAGCAGTCCCGTTGCAATAACAATGATAATTCCCAAAAGCCCAGTATCCTTTAGAGCATAAGGCAAACCCAAAACTCCCGCTCCGATTTGAGTTCCGATTAAGATTGCACTCGCTTCTGCCAAGCTCAGCTTCTTCATTTCGGCAC
>JALTMZ010000051.1 GCA_027001105.1 Thermococcus sp. | reverse complement strand
TCCGGTGTGAGCCCCGTGGTTGGCCGCTTAGTCGAATGCTCCCTTAATACAGAAGGCGGGCTATAGCCCTCTCGCCTATCTCCGCTTTAACGTATCTAAAAGAGATGCTAATAGTATCAGAACTCCTCCTATCACTGTTCTGATAGTAGGAACTTCTCCGAATACTAAAAACGCATAAACCACTGCACTTAGAGGATCAAGATAGCTGAGCAAGGCGGCTTCATTCACTTTAACGCTTTTTAATCCGTCCATGTATAGGAAGAGTGCAAAAACAGTGTGCACAGCTACTAAAATTCCAACCGCAAACCAGTTAATCTTTCCAACGAATATTTTACCGTGGAGAACGAAAGGAATCAGGGTCACAAAAGCTATAAACAGCTGAACAAATGTTAGTATGTCACTTTTCACTTCTTTTAAAAATCTACCCAGATTTGGAATCATTGCATAGAAAATTGCTGCTATGAATGCGAATACGGCTCCTACAAAATCTCTGTTTTCAAAATTCATTTTTTGCTCGCTCATTATTATCAGCAAGCCAAGAAAAGCCATAAGAATCAGCAAAATTTGAAATTTTGAGATTTTTTCCTTAAGAAACTTAGCTGAAATTAATGTTGCAAGAACTGGAGCTGAATAATAAATAAGGACTGCTCTTGCTATTGAAGTGTATAGAAAAGCGGTAAATAAGAACACCCAGTTTAAGGCAAGTGCAATGCCAAGAAGGATCATCCATCTAAACTTTTGTTTGGTAGCATCACTAACCTTCTGAAACCAAGATTTATCTTTTATGCTGAACAACAGTGCCAAGATTAAAGCTCCTAATGCAACCCTAAAGAATGAGATTCCCAATCCATTTAAATTTGTGAACCTCGCAAAAATCCCAACACTTCCCCAGATTAGCATTGAGACTGTTATTTTAATTCTCCCTGAAATTTTCATCTCTACCCACTCTTTAGCTCATTGTTCTCAAGCCACTCTTCATATGCTTGCTTGACTTCTTCTTTTCTGAACTTTGGCACTGCATCTCTAAATGGATTAAACTTTTCAAGCTCCTTTTCTTTGCTCCCAATATAGGTTGTAATTAATCCAACTTTGGAATGAAGGCTTGAGGGAACTCTGAGGATTCTTTTAACGTCAACTGTGACCCTGCCATCGAAGTATGCTTTTGAGAATGTAGTCGACAATGCGAAGAGTCTAAGGAGAGTTTTGTACCCTATTCCCTGTGGAAAGGCTGTAAGTCTTGCCTCTTTAACGAATCCTTGGTAGATTTTTTCTTTGTTGTTCAGAATCAAACTAATCTGCTTTTTATTTAATCCAATGTTTTTGAGATGGTTGTATCTAACACGCATTATAAAATATCCAAAGCGAAGACGAAAAACCCTGAAGTATCCAGAAGACAGCATTATCCTCTTGCTTTGGATGTCATCGAATGTAATCTCTTCTGCTGAAGATATATATGCTAAAATTTTCTCCCTTGCCTTGGAATCAAGTTCAAGCGCCCATTCATCAAGTACCCTTATATGGTAACCCCTGCCAGAATATACAATGTGAATATCTTCAAATCCAAAATCCTCCTTTAAAACAATTAGTGTATCTTTTGCAAGCTCTTTAGCGTCTTCTAAACAAATTGGACAAACAGTTCCACTTTCATGGTTACATCTTCTTAGGGGCAGATCCTTGGCATCTATATCAAAGACAAGCTCTGCTCCAAGCCACCCACTCATTTCTTTGGGCTCCTCATATAATGCAACACTTGAAAATATTGCATAAGGTGCTGTTGCTTTAACGTAATCTTCCAGGTCTCTTATGTCATGGAATACATTTTTCCTATCACTTGGTCCATCTCCGGTATGATCAAATCCAAATTCTCTATTTTCAAGAGTTTCCATAATAAATGCTGGGAGCTTTTTAGCGCTCCATTCCTTTGTGTAGTAGAGCTGTCTCTCCTTCTTTGTAGCTTCCCTGAAGAGCTCACTCATTTCCATCCTCTCCTTGGCTCTCTTTCTTACTTTCTAAGTATAGCTTTCTCAGATAGTAGGTGAGAGGATTTTTGATGTACTTGCAGTCTTTATCGGGTTTGCAGAGCTGAGGTGCATTTGCCCTAATTTTTGAGCAGTTTGGTGGGAAATACCAAGTGGAGGTGCCACTATCTTCCAATCTGGGCTTTGAAGTATAGCCAAACCCAAGGTGATACCATATGTTTTTGATTTCATTTGGCTGGTCTTCAAAAAGTGGTGGAGAGCACCGGTTCCCTGCTTCAATTATAACTGGCAGGATTTCTTTTTCAATTATGCTTAAATCCTTTACGCAGTCTTTGATTCTCACATTTTTGCTTGGGGGATTGGGGCATATCCTTGCATAGCTCAAGAATGATGTCAATAGAACAGTTATGGCATAATTTCTTAACCCGCTGGGTACACCCCCCAGGGCGATTTTAATGCATGGGGGGAATAAATCGAATCTCAATGGTTGGGCAGTGGTTCTTCCAACCCCTTCAAGCCTTTTCTTAAAGTGCTCTCTTGCAATCTCACTTAACCGATTATAAAGTTGGATATAGTACTGGGGAAGCTCATCTCTGAGTTCATATAGTAGATTCACGGCTCTCTCAAGATTTTTTTCAAAGGATTTTTTCCATAGCTCTATAAGTTGGCTTCTATTCAGATATGCATATCCATTTCTAATGTACACTTCTTTTAGGCTACCTTCATTTAAGCTTAAAAAATCTTTTAGCTTAACTTTGTATTTGAGGGTAATTTTTTCTCTGTCTTCTGGAGAAATTTCGCTGTAAAGTCTTTTTTCAATTATCGTCAGATCTCTTTGAGGTATTTCATTATCTGCTACAGGTTCAATAGATATTGAAAGCTCTTCAAAATTCTTGGTTTTTTCGATTCTGGTAAGATATATCTTTAAATTGGCTTCTTTTACAAGCTCCATTTCAAATCCATACGGAGAAAATGCAAGTGCGCCTAAAAGGGCGTAAAACCCCATTAAATCTTTCCAATCATTAGCATTTAAAATATATTCCGGAATTGCACCATTTTTTAACCATTTAACCCGTTCTAATGCTAAATTTATATCCAGATACGTTGGAATAATCTCTAAGAAGCTGTTAATGTCTTCAAATTCTTTAAGTAATTCCCTTGCCTTTTTCCCAAAGGGATCGAGCATGACCTCACCTAAGGGAATTGTTGATTTTGATATTAAAACTCTTATGCTACATAGCAAGCGGAGTACTGTGATTTGATCTATTTGCTTTCTTTTTTGTAGATACTCTCTAAATTTGAAGAATTAGCAACGAGAGTTGCGGAAATTGCAGAAAACAGGAAACCTCACTCCAAAAATTTTATATTGGTTAATAACTCAAAAATAAATTGGTCATAACGAAATGGAGAAAGGATAAATTTAATAAAAGCCTGGATGTTATACTTATCAATGTTATCAGGTGATCACGATGGTTGAGTCTTATGTAGTAAGGAGGGTTAAAAGCGGAATCCCGGGTTTTGATGAGCTGATTGAGGGAGGTTTCCCTGAGAATACAACTATCCTGGTAACTGGTAGTACCGGTACTGGTAAGACTACTTTTGGGGCTCAATTTATATATAAAGGGGCAGAAGAATATGGAGAGCCTGGTGTTTTTGTTACGTTAGAAGAAAGGGCAAAAGACCTTCGGAGGGAAATGCTTTCTTTTGGATGGGATTTTAGAAAATATGAAGAGCAAGGCTTAATTGCCATTGTGGATGGTGTTAGCTCAAGCGTTGGATTGCCTTCCGAAGAAAAATTTGCTCTTGAGGATAGGTTTAACATTGATAATTTTCTTAGATACATCTATAGGGTCGTAAAAGCAATAAATGCGAAACGTCTTGTTATTGATTCTGTTCCTTCGATAGCATTTAGACTTAAAGAAGAGACACAAATAAGGGAAGTGTTACTAAAGTTGAACACAATACTTCTTGAAATGGGCGTTACAACAATCCTGACAACCGAAGCTCCAGATCCGAGTGCTGGAAGAATAAGCAGATATGGGATTGAGGAATATATAGCAAGGGGTGTCGTGATTCTTGATCTCCAAGAAAGAAACATTGAGCTAAAAAGATACCTGCTTATCAGGAAAATGCGTGAGACAAAGCATTCGATGAGAAAATACCCATTTGAAATAACCAACAGTGGAATAGTTGTCTATCCAAGTGGAGAGATTTATTGATTTCGAATTCTGCACGGGGTGTCTCGCTTTGGTTCAGAATATCTTTGAAATGTATGAAGACATTGAAAAACGAGTGGAAAGAGTTCCGACTGGAATAATAGATGACCTCATAATGGGAGGCATTCCAAAAGGTAGCGTTGTTTTGCTAATTGGTGATCCCAAGTCAGGAAAAACAACGTTTATCAGCCAGTTCGTTCACACACAGCTAACTGGAGGATACTCCGCAATTGGTATCCTCGTTGATATTCCGAAATATGAGTTTGTAAGTAATGCTCTTGACTTTGGATGGGATTTCATGCCATATCTTGAGGAAAATTTCTTTATACTCGATGCCTACAGTCAGAGATTAAGGGGGACTCCTAAGTTCTCCTTTGATGAAGCGGTTGTTACTGATATCAGAGACACTACTCAACTTATCGATGCAATAAAGGATGTAACCTTGAAGATTTTATCTGAAAAGAACCCTCCAATGATAACGGGAATAATATCATCTTTGACTCCGATATTCTTTGAAACAGATAAAAAGCAGATATACAAATTTTTGGAGGATTTAAAAGAACTTGCTCACAGAAACAAGCAGGTGTGGTTGGTTGAAATGAATTCTGGAATTGAGGAACCTCATGTTGAAATGATGGTTAAGGCAATTGTTGATGGAATAATCGAGATGAGGTTAATAGAAGAAAATATGACCCTCAGAAGATATCTAAGGGTCTATGGAATGAGAAGAACCAAACATGTTCTGTCTTGGGTGCCTTATGAGATAACTGAAACAGGAATTCAGCTTCAAGTCTGATTCTTACTCTTTGTTCCGGTAGTTCCGGTATAGGATATCTAATCCAACAATAGAAAACTTTTTAAAGTTTTTAAATTACTTATAAACATGGTTAAAGATGGAATATATACTGTGGTATTAATATTAGCATCTTTAATGATGTTGGGTGCTGCATATATTATTGGTTCCGAAAAATACAGTAACATTGAAGATGCTCAAAAGGGCGATATTGTAGTTTTTACTGGTATTTGTGTTTATTCTAAGGGCGACTTTAGTGTGCTCACTGACGGACTTGAAACCATTACAGTTTATGAAAGTCTAATTGAAGGCAAGATATACACGATTCAGGGGAAAGTTGTCAACAAAAAGCGAAAATCTGTGTATCCTCTAAGAATCACAAATGGAAGTACTGAAGAATTACATCTCTTCTCCTTATCGGGGGTTTATTGGGATGATCACGGTTGTTATATTCTCACTCCTCAAAAAGTAAAACTTGACAGATGTTTAAATGCTCAGGAAGGCGCAGAGATATGGGCAAAAGGTGTGATTTATGGGGATACATTTTATGTCATTAGCTTTGAAGTAGGAGATTTTTTAGCAGAGCCCAGGGATAATTTTCCCTATCGAGTTGTTGGAGTGGTTTTGGATAACAAAACACCAACAATAATATGGAACGGAAAAGAAAAGATTAAAGCTTACTTACCCTACAGATTTTCTCTGAAGCTTGGAGACAAAGTTGAAATTTTGGGGATTGCAAGACTGTATTCGACGCTTACGCTTTACGTAAACAGCATAAATGATGTTAAAATTACTGGAAAAGCAGAAAGAAAATCTATTGGAGAAGAGGAAATTGGAGACATAGCATATGGAAGTTGCCAAGTTATCAAAGCTGGTAGAGGTCTAAGCTTGAAGTGTACTGATTTAAAGCTATACTCATACTCTGCAAGAACTGGGGATATTGTAGAGTTTGAAGCTCTCCGAAGAGAGCGCTCTCTTGTATGTTTGAACTGTTCTGTTAAGCTTCCAAGAGAAAAACTCGAAAATTCGATATGCACTCCTGAACATGAAGGCGTCATTAAAATTGAAGGAAGGATTTCTTGGATTAGGATTTACAAAAATGGGTTCGGTTTGGCAAATATTACTAATGACAAATGTTGGATTCTTCTAAAACTTAGAAAGTCTCTGAATCTTGAGCTTAAAGAGAACCAAACGATTACAGCTTTTGGAATTTACACAACATATAGGGGGAAACCAGCCCTTGAGATACATTCGAGGGATGATGTATGCTTAGAGAATTCTTGTTCGGACTCATAGCTGGAACTATAACGGGGGTAACACCAGCATTGCACGTGAATACCTTGGCATCATTGTTAAATGCTTTAAATAATAAACCTAATGGACTTGGATTTGTGATTCTCATTTATATCATGGGCTTAACTCATACGTTTTTGGACTCTATACCTTCAACTTTTCTTGGAGTTCCTGATGAAGATACGGTATTGAATATCTTGCCTGCCCATAAATTGGTTCTTGAGGGGAGAGCTCTTGAGGTAATTAACATCTCTCTGAAGGCAAGTCTTTTAGCAGTAATTTTTGCTTTTCCTCTCTTGCCTATTTATCTATCTTTAGCCCCTAACTACACACCCGGGTTTGGTAGAGTATTTGTATTCTTTTTGGCTTGTTTTTTGATTTTAATAGAAAAAGGAATAAAGAAGGTTCTTGCTTTACTTGTTTTCTTAATCTCTGGGATTCTTGGAATTTTGATTGACTATTTACCTCTCAGGGAGCCATATTTTCACATTTTTGTTGGTTTATTTGGAGTTCCCACAATATTTTACTCTCTGCGTAGTGGGATTACCAATATCGAAGCTGGAGATTATGAAATTAAAATGTCCCATAAGTCTTTATTTGGTTTTTCTCTCCTTGGAACTGCTTTAGGAATGCTTGCATCCCTGCTTCCTGCCTTTACCTCTTCTCAGGCTGCATTAATTGGAAGCTTCTTTTCAAGGGATGAAAGGTCATTTTTGACGGTGGCATTCTCTGTGAACACATCGAATTTTTTCTTTTCACTTTTTAATTTCTACCTAACGGGGAGAACGAGAAATGGAATAATGGTCC
>JALTMZ010000050.1 GCA_027001105.1 Thermococcus sp. | reverse complement strand
CCTTCATTCAACCAAAGGCATAATCATCTATGAGGACCCAATTGAATACTTGCCCAAGGCAGAAGAAATTGCTCTTGAGAATAACGTTACCGTTTATGATTCTCTTTACATCGCTCAGGCCCTCAAATATGAAAAGTTAGCAACCAGTGATGAAAAACAGGGAAAAGTTGCAGAAAAGCTTGGTATTGCGGTGTTTTACCTTTAAAGCGTCGAAACGTGGAATAGGGCTTCCATCAAGTGACCAAAGAGGTAGCTAACAAACGCTGCTCCCAATCCAGTAGTGACCATCTCTGTAACTTTCTTCTTTATTGAGATTCCTGAGAGCACCGATATAAAAGTCGCAACTACTGCCAACGCTGTTCCCGCCAACAATACAGAGAATGGCAGTGCAACCAGTGATGATGATGCAAAGAAATAAGGTGTAACTGGGAACGCTACGCCAAGTAGGTAAAAGCATCCAGTGTAAAGGGCTGCTCTTATCTCGTTTTCATCTTCTTCTTGGACAAGTAGCTTAATTATTGCATCGTGGTTTGAGGATAATTTTTCAGCAACCTCTTTTGCAACATTTTCAGGCATTCCGCTCTCAAGGAGCTTGTCTAAAAGTTCATCTTTTGCTCTATCTGGGGAAACTCTAAACAGGACTTCCATTCTCTGTCTGATGCTCTCGTTTACCTGCCTCTGAGAGCGAACTGATATGAAAGTTCCAATTGCCATTGAGAGCGCTCCGGCAACTCCAACGATGAGACCGCTAATTCCGACGAGCTTTGGATTATAAACATAAACTGCTGACAGTCCAGTAACTGCCCCGAGGATCTCAACTAATCCATCGTTCATGCCGAGAACTAAATCTCGGATGTTTTCGACATGGAGCCTTTTTTTGCTCTCGTAGAAGAACTTCTCGTGTTCAAGCTCATCCAAAATTACTTCACTAAGCTCTTTTTTCTCTTCCTCATCGAGTTTCTCTTGATATGCCGTGAGGAATTTGAAGTACTTTTGGATTGCGCTGTTTTCTCCCATCTCAAGGAGCGAAGCAACAGCACCAGGCCCTAAAATTTTCCTTAGGAGTTTTGTGCTGTAAAGTGAAAGCTTGCTGATTTTTATCCTGGGGGTTCTAACATTTCTTCTTGCTAAGAAATCGTGCCAGAACTTTGCATGCTTTGCCTCAATGTTTGAAAGTCTTAGAAATTCCTTCTTTAAAGTCTCGTCTTTCTCAGTTTTAGCAAGCTGAGCATAAAGAATTGAGTCGGAGTATTCATCCTTATAAAACTGAAGTGCCGATTTTACCATCTCGTCCATCTTCCATCCCCTAAAAAGCTGAACAAAAGAGTTAATTAAAGTTACTGTAATGACTTTAAAGCTTCAATCACTTTTTCAAAAGGGGCATCTGTCTTTAGAGCGGTTGGTGAGAAGTGAGTTCTCGTTGCTTTGTAGCCCTCTTCTTCAAGAATCCCAATGATTCTGGCAACTTTTCTTGCTTCAAGGTTGTTCCTCCTCGCTAATGCATGAGTATCATAGAAAAATGGAACGTCAAGTTCCTCTTTGATGATTCCTAAAAACTTCAGCACTTTCTTTTTCTCTGCAATCTCCTCCTTCTCGGCGAGTTTATGCATCTCATTAATTATTTTTTGATTCTTGAGCTCCCCAAGCCACAAAGGTCCATAA
>JALTMZ010000049.1 GCA_027001105.1 Thermococcus sp. | reverse complement strand
CAAGAATGCCCCAGTGCTCTCCTTTATCCCGAGCTCAAACTTGGCATAGCTTGTGAAGAATGTTTCGAGGGAATTGAATGCTATGAACCACAAGAATATTGCCAGCAAGATGAATAGAAGGCTCTTCTCTTGGCTTGCAAACACATCTTTGAGGTTCTCCTTCAGCTCCCCAAAGCTCTCGTGGCCCGTTTTCTTAAGCAGTTCCCATAAGCTGACCCTTTCCTTTGATGGCTTTCTGTATTCATCTGGTTCTTTTATAAATATAACAACCAGCAAGTTGGCAATCAGCATCATTGCAGCTCCAACATAGAAAGGCAGGGCATAGTTAATATCATAGAGAGCCTTTCCTCCAAAATAAGCGAAGAGTGCCCCTAATCCACCCATGAAGTTTATTATTCCGTTTGCTTGGCTTCTAAATCTTGAAGGTGTTATATCCGGCATCAGGGCAATTACTGGAGACCTAAAGACTGCCATGAAGAAGTTCATCAAGATGATAGTTCCCATCATTAAAGCCAAGTTCTTGTGTGCCCTTGCAACTGGTATCAAAGCAAAGAATATCGCTGCAGAAGGAGCACCGATTAAGATGTATGGCATTCTTCTCCCCAATCTTGTCCTTGTTTTATCGCTAAGTGCTCCAAGATATGGGAGCATAACTATTGCAAAGACATTGTCTATAACCATTACAATTCCAATTATAAACGAGCTCAGTGCAAAATCTTTCAAGAATATTGGTACATAAGCATTGTACAATGCCCAGATGATGCTTATCCCAAAAAATCCAAATCCCAGAATGAATATTCTCTTATAGCTGAACTTCTCGTTCATTATTGTACACCTCCTGCATTTGATGCATATTTTTGTCTAAGTGACAAGACATTTTTAAGTTTTGAGCATGTGTATTGGAACAGTGATAAACATGCCCCAAACCATAGTCCTTGGACACAGCGGGTTTAGGAGTGTGTATCCAGAAAATACCATAATAGCCTTTGAAAAGGCAATTAAAGCTGGAGCCGATGGAATTGAGTTCGATGTTTGGCTCACAAAAGATGGAAAGCTGGTTACGCTTCATGACGGCAAATTTAGGACAAATGGTGAAGTGCAATATGTTAAAGAATTGAACCTAAAGAGCCTTAGAAAATTTCATCCTTATGGCAAATTTATCCCCACCGTGGATGAGGTTTTTGAAAGGTTTCCCAACTCGATTTTCAATATTGACGTGAAGGATAAAGAAGCTGTAAAGCCTCTTTTAAAACTTGTTGAGGAGTTTGATAGTTTTGATAGGGTCATATTCTCATCTCCAAGCCCTGAGACACTTAGACTTATTAGGGAACATTCCAAAGAAGCTAAGCTTGGATTTTCTATAGTCACGGAAACGGGAATAGCCAAGGTAGCATTGCTTAAAAGAAACTTGAAGTTATATTCTCTTCACGTGCCGTTAGATGGCATCAGCTATGTCGGGTTCCCTATGTTTATTGCCCTCTTAAAGTGGGTGAGAGGATTGGGAATTAAGGTCTTTATGTGGAACTATGAAATGGATGAGCTCTTCTGGTTGCCCAGATTAAAGGGATTATATGACGGGATTATTGCAGATAATGCCGTAAAAGTGCTTAATCTCATAGAATTAGGCGTTCTTTAGGCAAAAGGTTTTTAAACTGCTGAAGATGCTTCTTTTGAGGCGATGAATATGCCAAGCTGGGAAGAAAACAGAGTTTTGGTACTTGGGCATAGAGGTTTCATGTCGAAATATCCCGAAAACAGCATTTTGGCATTTGTTGAGGCAATTAGTGCAGGTGCAGATGGTATTGAGCTTGATGTCTGGCTGACCAAAGATGGAAAAGCGATAATAATGCACGATGAAACCTTAGAGAGGACTGCAAAGATAAAGAAAAAGACCAAAGACGTTACCCTTGAAGAAATAAAAGCAGCTGATTTGGGAATGGGGCAGAGGGTTCCAACCCTTGAGGAAGTTTTTCAGGTCATTCCAGAGGACTCCCTCATTAACATTGAAATAAAGGATGTGGATGCTGCAGAAGAGAGCATTAAGATCGTTAAAAAATTTGATGCCTGCGATAGAGTTATGATTTCTTCATTCAACATCGATGCCCTCAGGAAAGTTAGAGAATACAGTAAAGATGTTAGGCTTGGTCTTTTAATTGATAATGAGCAGATAGTCCCACAGATTCCCAGGCTGAAGGAGGAGCTTAATCTATGGTCGGTGAATGCACCTATGGAAGGAATCCCGATTATTGGATTTGAAAAGTTTAAGCAAGCCTTGGCTTGGGCTAAAAGCCTGGAATTAAAGGTTGTTCTCTGGACTGAGAACGATGAGCTGTTCTATATAAATGACAACTTAAAGCGCTTAGTGGGTCTTTTTGATGTCGTCATTGTCAACGATGTTGTGAGAATGATTGATTATTTGAGGAGTTTGGGTTTGAGGTGATTCCTTTTTATCTCTTCATGCTTGAGCGAGCGAAGGAATTATATATCGCCGGCCGGAGTGTATTCATAGATGGTGAGAAGATGGAAATTGTAATTCCTGATGATGTTCTTATATCGCTCAAGCTTCCCAGAAAAGAGCTTGAGAAGGAGCTTAAGCTTGAGTTAGCGGTTATTCTTTATCAGCTGGGGGCATTATCACTTGGGAAAGCCGCTAAACTTGCGGGCATTACGAAAAGGGGTTCCTGGAGGAGCTTGCAAAGAGGGGAATCCCAAGACACTACACAAAAAGGAACTTGAGGAGGATTTGGAGTTTGCCGTGGTTAAGTTTCTCTTGCTTTCAGCCCTTTAGCCATTGACTCGCCAAGCTTTTCACCCATCTTTTCTGCAAGCTTTTCGAGCATCTCCTCCTGCTCGAAGCGTTTGAGGCGGCGGTAGGATATTATCGTTGATATCATGGCAAGAAGAGATGCAACTGGGGCCAGCTTAACTATCCAAGAATAACTTTCCATCATTTCTGTTAAAGCTTCTAAATCAGAGTATAAGAGCATTGAGCCTCCTATAATTCCTAAGAGAATTATCAAACACCGTTTAAAGTCCTCATCCGCTTCTTTTTTATCTTTGGGGTTCTCAATTATGACGGCTAAAGCATAAAAGCCTCCAACCATTACTGAGAACATTAATACAATTCCACCAAAAACACCTATCGAACCTATTTCCCTTCTCCCGAAGGGTTAATATATAAGCTCTGCAACATTCATAATCAGGGGCTTGCAATGAGCGTTAGTGAGGAAATTAAGCTTCATCTTAAGCTCGCTGAGGAAGCACTTGCCTCAGCCAATGCGCTCCTTGAGCTTGGGTATTACAGGGATGCCATAAGCAGAGCATATTATTCCATGTTCCATGCGGCAAAAGCTCTCCTTCTGACAAAAGGTATCAATCCAAAAAAGCATTCTGGAGTCGTCAAGATGTTTGGGCTGCATTTTGTGACGGAAGGCTTTGTTGAGGAAATATATGCTAAGGCTTTTAACCGTGCATTTGCCTTAAGATCGAGGGCTGACTATGACATCTACTATTCCCCAGCAAGTGAGGAAGCCAGAGAAATCGTTGAAGACGCTGAGGCATTCTTGGAGAGAATTAAGAGCGCATTGGAGATGATTGATGATGAAGAAAAAAGCTCTTAAAGCTTTTTTAGAAGAGCTGAGGGACAAATTTGGAGATAAAATTGAGGAAATTATTGTTTTTGGTTCCTACACAAGAGGAGACTATGACGAAGAGAGCGACATTGATGTCATGATAGTCGGCGAAGTTTCGCTTGATGAAGTTGTTGACATTTCAACAGAAGTGCTCCTCGAGTATGGTGAGCTTATAAGCCCAATAGTTATCAGCCCTGAAGAGTTTAGAAGGAGAGATGATTCCTTCATAAGAACTGTTAAGAGAGAGGGAATAAAGGTTTAGGTCTCTTTTGCCTTTTCATGCCGATTTCAACGCCTTTGGCTATGGCTTCTTGGAGAAGGAGCTGTTGATACTTGGCTTTGTATTTGCGCCATTCAAGTAGAAAACCAAAGCCCAACAGCATGGAACCCATTCCAATAATCCATCCAAAAACTTCAGTTCCCATAACTGCTGAGGCAAATGCCAACGGTTGAGCGATGAGTAATGCTAAAACCATACCAGTCAATGCATTGCTGGAAGCCTTCTGAACTTCAATAGCGTTCTCTTCGTCTCGGGGTTTAAGTGGATCTTGCAACATTATTAACCCGATATTTATAGCTAAAGACGTGAATAAAAGCAGGACTGCTATGGGCTGGGAATCCATTCCCTTCTCCCTCCGGGCATTTATGTATTTCCCTTCTCCCGAAGGGTGAATATATGAGGGGGGTGATAGCCCCTGGTAGATAAGAAAAAAGTGAGGTGTGGAGCGGGGTGTATCAAGCCAATTCTTCTTGAAAACATTGCTTATTTAATCATGGTATTTTGTACGTCTTCTGCTTGTGTGAAGATGTTGTGAGCACATTTAGCCCAGAGATTGATTTTGGTTTGTGTTCTCTATTCTTTTTCTTTTTGTGCCCAGAGGGCGCTTACTTGAGTGGAACACATACAAAGATAGTTGGTTGAGCTAAGGGAGTTCACTCAGACACTTGGGTCTCGTTATGATGATGTACGGATTTTGATCAAACTTTCCCAAAGTTTGCTACCGAAGGGTTAATATATCTCCCTCAGTTATCTCTCATTTTGGTGGACATCAATGGACAAGTTTATACTTTCTCTCGATGAAGGAACTACAAGTGCGAGGGCCATAATCTTCGACAAGGAAAGTAACATCTTAGGGGTTGGACAGTATGAGTTTCCCCAGTATTACCCAAAGCCGGGATGGGTTGAACATAACCCTGAAGAAATCTGGGATGCTCAGTTTAAAGCAGTGAAAACCGCCTTAGAGAACGCCAAAATTACTCCAGGGCAGATAGCAGCAATTGGAGTAACAAATCAGAGGGAAACGACGATAATCTGGGACAAAAATGGAAAGCCCGTTTACAACGCCATCGTCTGGCAGTGCAGAAGAACCGCGGAAATGATTGAAGACATTAAGCGAAATTATGGAGAGATGATAAAGGAAAAAACCGGTTTAGTTCCAGATGCATACTTCTCGGCATCAAAGATAAAGTGGCTCCTTGACAACGTTCCCGGTTTGAGAGAAAAAGCTCAGAAAGGGGAGGTAATGTTTGGGACAATTGACACATTCTTGATTTACAAGCTCACAGGGAAACATGTTACTGATTATTCAAATGCCTCAAGAACGATGCTCTTCAACATCAAGAAGCTTGAGTGGGATGAAGAGCTTTTGGAAATCTTTGGGATTCCAGATGCAATTCTGCCTGAGGTTAAGGAATCGAGTGAGATTTATGGTTATACTAAAAAAGAGCTGTTTGGTGTTGAGATTCCAGTAAGCGGAGATGCTGGGGATCAGCAAGCCGCTCTTTTCGGTCAGGCGTGCTTTGATGAAGGTATGGTGAAAGCAACCTATGGCACTGGGAACTTCATACTCGTCAATACAGGTGATAAAATAAAGTATTCCCAAAACCTTCTCACGACCATAGCCTGGGGGTTGAATGGAAAAATCAGCTATGCCCTTGAAGGAAGTGTTTTCATAACAGGTGCAGCTGTTCAGTGGCTTAGGGATGGGTTAAAAATTATCAATAGTGCAGCTGAAACTGAAGAACTCGCATCAAAGTTAGTATCAAATGATGGGGTTTACTTTGTGCCAGCCTTTGTCGGTCTCGGTGCTCCTTACTGGGATCAGTTTGCAAGGGGTTTGATAATTGGTATAACAAGAGGCACTACAAGGGAGCACTTTGCAAGGGCTACGCTTGAGGCGATAGCGTATCTCACGAAAGATGTGGTAGATGAGATGGAAAAGGAAGTCCCAATCAAAGAGCTTAGGGTTGATGGGGGAGCAACCAAGAACAACTTCCTCATGCAGTTCCAGGCTGACATCTTAGGAAAAACGGTCATAAGACCTGTTGTTCAAGAGACAACCGCTTTGGGAGCTGCATATCTGGCGGGTTTAGCGGTGGGCTACTGGGAAAGCTTGGAGGAAATTGGGGAACTTTGGAAAGTTGAAAAAGTGTTTGAGCCGAAGATGAGCGAGAAAGATAGGAAAAAGCTCTACAAAGGTTGGAAAGAGGCAGTAAAGAGAGCCTTAGGATGGGCGAGGGTTCTGGGAGTCTAAATTCCAAATAGTTTAAATTTTTAATTTTGGGACATCGTTGAAACTATTTTCACATTTAGAGCCTGTTTGAGCAGAAAATATTTAAATTAATTCAATCTAAACTCTAAGATCTTTAACTGAAAGCCATGGAGGGGTATTCATGAAGACAAAAGTCACTATTATTGGCGCTGGGATTGTTGGTGCAAGCATTGCCAGAGTTCTCAGCAAGTATGAGAACCTTGAGGTTCATCTCATTGAGAAGGAAGCTGATGTCGGTTGGGGAGTCAGCAAGGCAAATACAGCTTTAATCCATGGAGGTTACGACGATGACCCAGACAAATACCCGATGAGGGCAAAGCTGTGCATAAAGGGAAATCGCTTATGGCACCAATGGGTTAAGGAGCTTGAAATTCCCCACATATGGAATGGAGCATTGATTGTTGCCCTTAAAGATGAGGACTTTGATGAGCTTGAGCGGCTGTTAGAGAGGGGAAAGAGGAATGGCGTTCCAGAGATGAGGATAATTGATAGGAAGGAGCTGTTTCATCTCGAACCCAATGTGAATCCAAACGCCTTGGGCGCTCTTTATGTTCCAATAGTTGGCCAGATAGGACCAATACCAGCTGTAATTGCAATTGTTGAGAATGCTGTTGCCAACGGAGTGAAACTTCACTTAGAGACAGAAGTTAGAGGAATAAAAGTAGAGAACGGGGAAGTTAAAGGTGTTGAGACAAACAATGGCTTCATTGAGGCTGATATTGTAATAAATGCTGCTGGTCTCTATGCTGATGAAATATCGAAGATGACTGGAATTGACTACTTCGAAATTCATCCGAGAAAAGGTGAATACTGGATTTTTGATGAAGGAATTCCAGGTCCAAATCATGTTCTCTTTCCAACACCGACTCCAATAAGTAAAGGTGTTGTTGTTACAACTGAAATTTCTGGTCATCTAATG
>JALTMZ010000048.1 GCA_027001105.1 Thermococcus sp. | reverse complement strand
TACAAGTTCAACTTCCCTGAGGTTAAGATGTATGTTGAAGATATCAAGAAGATTCACACCATAGATGTCATGAGAGATGTTGGGGTGCCAGATGTAGTAATAGGCGGACCTCCATGTGAGCCTTACACAGCCGCAAATTTAAAGAGAAAGGAGAACCCCCTTGATAGGCTTTACAACGATCCTATTGGGCAGCTTGTCTTGCACTTCATTCGCTTTGTGAAGGATTTTCAGCCAAAGATATTTGTCATGGAGGAAGTGCCCCAAATTATGGAAGGTGAGCTTAAGGATGCTTTGAGATATGAGTTTGAAAAGGCTGGTTATGAGGAGATTTACTTCAACATCTTGGATGCTCAAGATTACGGAACCGCTCAGAGAAGGAAGAGAGTATTTATTTCGAACATTCGCCTCAAGCCCAAGAGGGTCAGGGAAAAGCTGACGGTGTGGGATGTAATCGGGGATTTACCTGACCCGAGGCTACCTGAGGCATTAGAAATTCCCAACCACAGATATGTTCCGCTATCACCAAGGAAGCAGAGGAAAATCATGCGCCTTAAATGGGGAATGGCAATGCATAAGTTTGGAGACTCACAGAGGAAGTTTACCAACTGGGTCAGGCTTCATCCTTATAAGGTTGCACCCACGGTCAAGGGCGGCAGCAGGTTCATTCACCCCTTCGATGACAGGCTTTTAACTGTCAGAGAGCAGGCAAGATTGATGGGGTATCCAGATTATCATATATTCCTCGGTGGAAGGGATGTGCAGTATGACAGCGTTGGTGAGGCAGTACCTCCAACGGTTGCGAAGGCAATAGCCGAATACGTGAGGGAAAAACTTGACGAGGGAGATTATTAAATTAGCGAAAGATTTATAATCTCTCCTTTGCTTTAACTTTGTCGGGAATGGGCCCGTGGTCTAGCTGGTTATGACGCCACCCTTACGAGGTGGAGGTCCGGGGTTCGAATCCCCGCGGGCCCACCATACAAAAAATTAAAATGTTAATATTTTATTCTCCGAGTCTTATTGGCAGTTTAACTTTGAATTCCATTGTTTTTAGGGCATTCGGAATTTTAATTTTCAGAATATATTGGGCATCCTCTGGAATGTCTTTAAATACCACATATCCGGATACACAATTTCCCGGAGTGAGTTCTATAACGTTTGTGAGATTGCTCATAACAACATCCCCTTGAATCGATACACCTTTTGAAGTCAAGAGTTCCCACTGTTCAATGTTTAACGGGAGAGTTGTTTCTCCAGTGTTCTCCAGCGTAAGATATATTTTTACAATCGATTTCAGTTTGGTAATCTCCAAATATGGAATCTCTTCAACTTTCTCAATCATGATTTTTAATGGGTATTCCTCTATCGTCTTGTTGATTTTTATTTCCCTTGTCCTCGGCGTTCCCTTTATCTCAGAGGGAATCTCAATTAACTCATCCTTAAGCTCTGTTAGATCATATAGATGCACTGTTAGGATTGTCTTTCCCTGTACATAGGGAAATAGCAGCCATGTCTCTTTTTCAGAATGGGGATCCACAGTTAAGAACCACGTGAATGGCGCAATTTTTACCTCACCTCCAAGGGTAATTCCGTTTAGATCTATTTTCACCTTATTATTCCCTGTATTTTTGATTTTCAGAAGTACTTTTACCCCTTCCTCTTTTCCTTCTGGTGTTTCATATTCAAAAACAGCATACTTCATGAGTGTTATCTCAATTGGGAACTTTTCAGCTGCTTTGGATATATTCACCAGTGTATAGTTCAGTGAGAAGTTAAGTTTTGGAAGCATTATCTCTACTTCTCTCTCGGGAAACATCTCTGTTTCGTGGACTTCAAGTATAAATTCTCCGCTCTCCAGACTTATCTCCTCCATCGGAAAAAGAAATTCTCCAGTTATATCTTTACCAGGCCCAAGCTTTTTGCTTTCAATGCTTGAAATGTTTCTGAAGTATTCTATCACTGAAAATCCATCAACAGTGAGCTTTGCTGGCTCTCTTATCATTAATTCTACAGAATGGTTTCCGAGATTCTTAATCTTGGTGTCTATCCTAAGGTATTTCTTCAAAGTTAGGGGATGCACATAAATTCCATATCGGTAAACTTCGAGTATAATATTATCCTTCTTTTGTGTCACATTTAGTGGCTTTGAATTCCTAAGATATACTTTTTCAAAGTACTGCATTCTTTCTTTTTCACTCATTTTAGGGAGATTCTGAGCTGTAAAAACCTTTTTTAACATAGTATCTTTCGTAATTAATGTTGCATCAATGATGCCACTACTTGAGATACCCTTTTGAAAGTTGGTCAGTATATACCGGGCTTTATACACAGTGGGCTCTGTAAGATTGCCAGAGATGTTGGTGAGTTCCTCACTGTAAGGTAGGAAATCTGATCTGTGAACAGTCAAAGTTCGGTTGTATATGATAATACCAAATTCGTCCTTTATTGTTATCTTCAGTTTCCCATCAATTTTTGTGCATGTAGTTTGATTTTTTACCTCCAAGTATAGAACCAGAACATTAGACTCCTTTTCCCATTTAACTGTTACCTTGAAGTCCTTAATCTGTTCCTTTGGCATAAGTGTTGATAGAGTCGCTGTAGATGTTGATGTATTTGGAGATGACGTTGTTTTTTGCATGGGAGTTGCCAAAGTATAGGAGGTGGGAGAAGATTGAATGCATCCGCAGACTAACATTATTAACAAGAATATCGGTATTGCATTGGTCTTCCTCATGAAGACCCCTCACTTAGGTAAAGTAAAAGAGGTTAAGTTTTTTACTTAGATTTACGTCGGAACGATAAAAGAAATTTGTTAAGTAGGCTTTTTATCCTTCTCAGGTGGCTTCCAGTTCTTGGTTATCTTCGTAACAGCTTTAACTATCTGTCTCTCCTGTGGATTCTTTTCAACAAGCTTCTCAAGGAAAGAAATCAACTCATCGTAAGTAGGTTTATCAATTGGGAAGGGCACCCTATCCTTCCCACCTACAGCATAGGCAAACTTAAAAGGATCAGGAGGATGAGTAACTGGGTCTCTCCATGAAGGATGGACGTCATACACAAGCTCCAATACAAGAGACAATGCCCTTAGTGTGCTCGGGCCAAGTCCTTTAAGGAGCAATAACTCCTCGTAATTCTTTACACTCAGCTCTCTTGCAAGCTCCAAAGCCCTTTGGTTCAGCTCAATCTGTCCCAGGCTTTTATATCTCCTAATTGTATCGAACAGATTTAGTTTTTCATAGGGTTTGTAGACAACCAGCGGTTTGTAACCTTTTGCAACTGCCGTAAGAGTTTTGAGCTCCCTCTCAAGCTTTCTTGGATCTTCTTTCACGATATCGAGCAGGGTTTTTTGATATTCCCTTGTGTTTTTATCAACAGTATTCAGCGCATACTCAAGCTTTATTCCGCTTATCCCTTTGTGAGGCTCCAGCGTAAAGCTTTCACTATCAAACCAGTGGTATCTCCTTGCAAGCTTAACCCTTGGATTCATGCCCTGCTGGACAACTGCCCAGTTTCCTTCCTCATCAAGGAAGAAGACATGATGATAGAGCTGGTATCCCGTTTGTAAAGCAACTGTGTCAACTTTGGCAACTAATCGAGAAATTCTGACGTATTCACTGCTGTCGAGTTCATATTTCTCACATATTTCTCTCAATTGGGCTGGAGTTTCCCTGCTCTTGGCACCTTTACCTCCGGCGGCTTTTATGCTGAGCTCTTCCTTTGAGAGAACTTCCTTTAAAATCCCGGTTGTTACAGTTGTACTCCCTGACGAATCCCAGTCCATTCCAATGAGGTTGTTCAAGGCCTGAAACCAAACTGGATCCGCTAACCTCTCAAGAACTCCCTTTGTGCCGTATTCATCAACCAAAAGAATAACCACTAACCTTGCCAATCTTTTCATACGTGCAGCCAGCCAAGGCGGAACATGACCCCCGTGAAGCGGAAGCTCAGCAATGCCCCTTCTCATCACTAATGTATCTGCTTTTGAAGTTATTAAGTTTTGAGAGAAAACCTTAAAAATTCACTGACGATGCTCAAACCGATGCCGATGAAAAAGCTTAGCGAGATTTTTGCGGAGCTGCTCAGGGAGAAGGGAATAGACAAAATAGGCATGCTTTCAAAAAGATACAGAAAGTCGAGGAATAAGCTTCAAGATATAGCGCTGGATGTTCTTGAAGGTAAGGGAGCTATAGTTGAAGTTGATGAACCCACAGCAATAGCTTGGGACTTAAGTGGAAGACGAACGGGGGGAGCAAAATACGCCTATGCTCCATCGTGCATAGCAAAGAGGTTTAAGGTGGTTATTTCACCCGAAGATTTAAGAGCAAGGCTCCCAAATGACTACCCCTACTTTATAATCGACCTCATGCACTGGGAAAAGCACACAGAAAAGGAAAAGAATAAGGTTGCCCTCCAAGCTGCTCAAAGCTATGGTGTTTTGAGAGATTACCTCTGGAGCGAGCTTTTAGCGTTAACATGGGTCAACGAAGAGTTTAGAGAAAAAGCACATTTTCCCCTTGACAGAGTTACTGCTTATGAAGGTTCAACTGCAGAGTTTTTAAAGGAGAAAGGTATTGATAAAGTTGTTCTCCTCGACCCGAGAGCTGAGGAGGTTTTAAACGAGAGAGACTTTGATGTCGAGGCTTTTATCATTGGAGGAATCGTCGATACCGGCGGAACTAAGAAGGGAACCACTGCGAAGATTGGAGAAGCCCTTGAAAGTGAAGGAATCGAGGTTAGAAGGAGGAAAATCGTTCTTAGGGGAGACATTATTGGGGTTCCAGACAGGATAAATCATATACTCAAAATCCTCCTTGAGATGCTCGTGGAAGGCAAAAGCATGGAGGAGGCAATTCTTACAGTGCAGTCGCCGTTGCATGCAAGGTGGCGCCTAAGGAAAGAACTGCCAAAGCATAAGAGGAGATATCTGATAGACGGCAAGAAATATCTGGTCGTTGAAAAAGAAATCTTTGATGAGTATTCAAAATGGCTCAACATACGGTGGGAGGATTTCGTGCAGGTTTTAAGAGAACTCAACTTTGTTGCCCTTGAGAGAAAGAGAATACATCATCTCAACAAGATAGCGGTAGCGAGAATTCTCAACGGAAAGCTTTACAGGGTTATTTTGCTAAAGAGAGCGGCTTTGCTTTGCTATAATTGTTAAGAAAGAAGAGCTTTGCTTAAATAAACACGACTCTCAGGTTTTCTCTTTCAGCAGCTTCTTTCAATTTTGAGTCGGAGGTTACAAAGATTCCGAGATTTTCTTTTATGCTTAATGCCGATGCCAGTTGGAGGGCATCTAATGTTTTAATTCCATGCTTGAGTACAAGAGATGATGCAAGGCTGATTGTACTACTGTTTACTCTAACAACAACATAGTTTTCTAAGTCAGCATAGAAACGTTCTAAGACCCACTCTAATTTAGAACGAATGAGCTCCCCATTCAAATATTTTCGGTTTAATGCTGAGGTCATTTCTACAATTGCAAGCTCAGAAATTGCAACAATATGTTTGTTCATCAATTCATCAACTTCATGGGTGCCTCTCTCAATGTGATAATGCTTTACAAGGGCACTTGTATCAAAGAAAGCTATCTCCATTCTTCGTCCCTCTCCTCTACTACTTCTTTGCTTAACTCCCCTTTAATGCTCTTTAGTGCTTCTCTAACTTCATCCAAGCTTGGGGTCTTCTTCAGGAATCTTTTTATGTGGGGGTAATCTATCATCAGCTGAATTCTCTTTGCAGATAACTTTTCCATAATCCCACCAAATGTTAGTGAGAGTGAGGAGAATATAATATTTTTGTTTAGTGAGTGAGTCAGCAAAAAGTAGCGATTATTAAAATCACAAAGAAAGAAAAAATCAAGCAAAGAACAAAATTACGGCATCTCTCACAACTGCCGTCTCCACCTCTTCTCCTTCACTGAACACTGCTTTCCTGAGCACTATGTCGTCTTTGCTGAGCTCAATCTTCTGCCCTTCAACTTCAAATTCAACCTTTCCACTCTCTTTGAGTGCCTTCGCTATGCTTTCAGCATTCTGCTTGAGATATGCAACAATCTTTGGAACAAGCTTTCCATATCTCGGCCCTACAGTTCTGAAGTTGGGCTTAATCTCGACCATTCTTTCCTCAAGCTCAGGCTCGCCCTTTATGATTTCAAGCTTCTCAATGTTCATTGTCCCTGCGATGTCTTTCTCTATGAGCTTGAGCATCTCATAGCTGTCAGTTGCATAAATTGCTACGTGCTTAAGCTTTGCATTTAAAGCCAAGCCGTGTGAGTTCTTATATCTCCTCATTGCACCGATAATCTCTCTTGCAAGTTCTCCGAGCTTTTCAGCTTCCTCGTCAATTCTTGCCTCATTGTAAGCGGGCCACTCCAAGAGGTGGATGCTCTTTGCTCCAACTTTGTCCTTAAAGACCTCCTGATAGAGCTCCTCAGTTATGTGAGGAACAAAAGGTGCAAGCAATAGCAAAATGTTGTAAAGCAGCTCATACAATGCTACTCTTGCCTTAAGCTTGCTCTCTTCGTCGTCTCCATAAAGTCTATGCTTGATCATTTCGAGGTAGTCATCTGCAACCTCGTGCCAAATGAAAGTCATAATCTCCCTTGTGAGCAGGTTGAAGCGGTAGATTTCCATCTCATTTGTTGCGAACTTGATCAAGCGATGAAGTCTTGAGAGTATCCATCTGTCAAGGGGCTCGAGCTTGATGTCCTTGTTTGCATTGTAGTCCAGATCCTTGATGTGCCTCTCTGCAAAGCGGAAGATGTTCCAGAGCTTTTGGAGGAAGCGGAAGTTGTAATCCACAGTTTCCCACTTGAATGGATGATCTTCTCCCGGTGGAGCCAGTGCTGTCCAGAGTCTTAAAGCGTCAGCGCCATATTTTGGAATCACTTCCTCCGGTGAAACGACGTTTCCATAACTCTTGCTCATCTTTCTGCCATCTGGTCCAGCCACCATTCCGTTAATCAGGATGTCATGCCACGGCTTTTGTCCAGTGAGAATATACGTTCTGAATATCGTGTAGAATGCCCATGTTCTGATAATGTCCGTTCCCTGAGGTCTTAGAGCTGTTGGGAAGTTGTGCTTGAACCACCTCTCATCTTTAGTC
>JALTMZ010000047.1 GCA_027001105.1 Thermococcus sp. | reverse complement strand
TTCCTTACCTCATATACTCCTTTATTAAACCTAACAAAGACTTAAATAATAAAATCATCAAGTGAATACACAATATAGGAATGATGAAGTTCGCTAGGTCTGAGTGGTGATGACTGCACGTCAGGCTGACAGCTAATTGGGGTGCTTTCATGAGAGAAAAGCTTGCTTTAATAAGTCTCGATGGAAATGGAGTCTACAATCTTAAGCACATGCCATTCCTCCAGACTTTAATTGAGGAGGGCTCCTTTGAGGTAGTTGATTCTATCTTTCCCACTCTCACTGACTTGGTTCACACCTCCGTTATGACTGGTGTTTATCCAAAAGACCACGGTGTTGTTGAGAACGGTTACTATGACCGCTTAGCTGACAGGAAGATAAACTTCTACGATTATGAGGTTGCCTTTAATCCCCATAAAGTGATAAAGGCAAAAACAATTGTTGATATTCTCAGGGAAAAAGGAATAAGAAGTGCCTCTGTTAGCGGCTATACAATGCCACCTTTCAGCGGAACCAACGTGAGGATTTTTCCACCATTCTTCAGTGATGACAAGCTTTACAGACAGCATGGAAGGGATTGGAGGAAAGACGTATGGGTCGCACAGTCAGCATTATACCTTTATGAGGAATGCAAGCCAGATGTGCTTTTAATTCACTTCTGCTCAATTGATGGAATGCAACACGATTACGGTGTTGAGAGCGAAGAGGCTCTAAAAGCTGTAAAAACCGTAGACGAGATGCTCAAGCTGATTTGGAAGCGTTTAAAAGATGAATACGCTTTCATCATCTTTGCGGACCATGGACAAGAGAACGTTCACACCTGGGTGAACCTCAAGACTTATTTGAAGAAGCATGGCATTGAAACACTCCGTGTTTCTTCAGGTGGGGGAGTGCATATCTATCTGAAGGACTCGAACCAAGCTGAGGAAGCTTATCAGGTTTTACTAAAAGCGCCGGGGGTTAAACACGTCTTTTTCAGGGAGGATTTGCTTCATTTAAATACGCCGAACAGTGGGGAGCTGATAGTTTCAGCTAAAGAAGGATACTGGTTCTGCAGCCATGCGAAGTGTAAAGGCATCAAGGGGACAAGCTACTGGGTTAGGGGCATGCACGGCTCGATGAATGAACAAGTTGTGAAAGTCCCGCTGATATTATGGGGATTTGAGAATGTCAGTATTGAGAATGCAAGCCTTATGGATATAGCTCCAACGGTTTTAGCTTTCTTCGGAATTGAGAAGCCCAAAGAGATGGTTGGAAAAAGCTTCCTGACATAATAGCCCCAAACACTGCATCTCGTGAATTTAAGACAAATGATATAGAAAAGTGGGGGAAATAAAAACAGCCCTCACCTTGATGACTGTGCAATCCTCTCGATTTCTTCCTTCTTGCTGTAAGCGTAGCTCTTTGTGTCCTTGTTTGCTGCTGCAATGATTTCCTCCGCCAATGCTTCAGCGTAGCTCATCTTGTTTCTGTAGCACTTTGCAGATGCACCTAATGCAATATTTCTCAAAGCAACATCAAGCCTTCTTAATGGTGAGATATCAACGGCGACGTGATATCTGATACCACCAAACATAACAGTTGTTGTGTCCTCTCTCGGAGCAGCATTTTCGATAGCCCTGATGAGAACTTGGATTGGGTTCTGCTTTGTTCTCTTCTCAATGATCTCAAATG
>JALTMZ010000046.1 GCA_027001105.1 Thermococcus sp. | reverse complement strand
TCTATATAATATCTATTCAAAACCTTAACTTTATCAGTAAATTGTGTACCTGAGGTAAATCTTTTCAATAGTATATATATTACCCAAAAGAAAATTAAAAAAGCAAAGAGTGAAATTAAAAGAAGCACATATGTTGTAGACGTAAAAAGCACCTCCCAATTACTTAGACAAAACCTTCTGTATAGCCTCAATAACTCTATTAGCTTGGAAAGGTTTTACTATGAAATCTTTTGCTCCAGCTTGTATAGCTTCTATAACCATTGCTTGTTGACCCATTGCACTACAAACGATAATTTTAGCGTCAGGATCTATTTTTTTAATTTCTTTTATTGCCTGAATCCCATCCATTACAGGCATAGTTATATCCATGGTTACTATATCAGGCTTTAATTCCTTGTATTTATCCACAGCTTCTTTACCATTTCCAGCTTCTCCGACAACTTCATGTCCAGCTTTTGTTATTATATCTTTAAGTAGCATTCTCATAAATGCAGCATCATCAACTATAAGAACTTTTGCCATCAAATAACACCTCCTCAGGATTTATCAAACTTTCTCTGATTCTAACTCTCTTATCAAACCTGCTATATCCAGGTAAATTATCAATTTATTTCCAATTTTTATAATACCTTTTGTAAATTCTGAATATCTTTGCGTTCTTGAAGCGGGAAGTTCCAATTTAGTATCGTCAAAGGTTATAACATTACTAACTCTATCAACTAAAATTCCTAACTCTTCACCATCAATTTTCAATATTAGAATACCATCATAACTATGTTCATCAGAGCTTTCAAATTCCAAAACATCTGTTAGATCTATAACAGGAACAATTCTTCCTCTCAAATTAACTACACCTTTTATATATACTTTGGATTGAGGAACAGGTGTTATTTTTGCAATTTCTATAACCATTTCCACATAATCGATATCAACAGCCAAATCTTGTCCCATTACCAGAAAAGAGAGAGCTTCCTTCATCATAATATCACCCCTGTATACCTGTAATGTCTAAAATCAAAGCTATACTTCCATCACCTAATATAGCTCCGCCGCTAAAGATTTTAACATCTTTCAATAATTTCCCAAGCGGTTTTATAACTATATCATCCTGACCTATCAAATTGTCTATTACCAATCCAATTTTCTTATTTCCAACTTTTACAATAACTACTTTGTCATTTAATGGATTAGAACTTTCCTCTAATCCAAACTCCTTTCTTAACCTAACAAGAGGTATAACTTCACCTCTCAAAACAAAAACTTCTGTATTTTGAACAAATTTAACCTCTCCATCTGTTATTTTTTGTGTGGTTTCTATGTTCGATAAAGGTATTGCATACACATAATCACCTACGGTTACTAATAATACCTGTATAATAGCAAGAGTAAGAGGTAATCTAATAGTTACTTTTGTACCTTTATCAACTTTTGAATCAAGGGATACAGTACCATTAAGCGATTCTATCACAGATTTTACCACATCCATTCCCACACCTCTGCCAGAAAGTTCACTTGTCTCTTCTTTAGTTGAGAATCCTGGAATAAATAAGAAATCAAAAATATCTTTGTCAGAAAGTAATTGAGCAGCACTCGAATCTATAAGACCTCTTTCTATAGCTTTATTTAATACTTTTTCTTTATCTATACCCCTTCCATCATCTTCAACCTCTATTACAACACCGT
>JALTMZ010000045.1 GCA_027001105.1 Thermococcus sp. | reverse complement strand
AATGGACTTTCCCCTTTAGCTCATATAATTTTTTCCCAATCCCTTTTCTTAAAAAATCGAATGGGTGGGCAGGCACAAAAGCGCAATTGTTTTCAAGTGAAAAATCATATAACTCCCAGAAAATCCTGGGTATTCTTTGATGAGGTTCCAAACAGTATATTAGTACATCACCGTATTCTGTTCTCACCTCATTTCCAGGTAAAAGAATAATTTTGCCCTTATATCTCTCATTTATGAACTTCAGTCCATCAATTGAGCCTTTAAAGGAGTTATGGTCTGTTATTGAAATAATATCTAGTCCTCTTCTTATTGATATTCGCAAAATCTCCTCAACAGACGGCTTTCCATCACTAATATTTGAATGTATATGCAAGTCGCCCAGCAAAATGAACACCATACAAACACTACAGAGGGTGAATATTGAAAATCTATTTTTAATTAGAGTTCTACATAGTTACTTCATTTCTAAAACATACACATATTTTAATGAATCGTTATACATGTATGACGATAAATTTTTATTTAACTACAACCTAATTATTTCAAGCAATAACCCAAAAAAGACTTCACATTTAGTTTCTTTATAGTTTTTTTGGAGAAGATAATCATGTGGAAAGAAAAAGCCAACATGCCAATCAAACCCCTGGGGACAGTTGCAGAGAGAACTAGGATTTTCCTTGCAGAGCATGGTGAAATAGCTGAGAAAATACTTTTAGCAGCTATAGAAAGAGCAAAAGAACTTGACCACGAGTCAAAAAGTAGGCTAGGAGACTTTGACTATAAAGGTTTAAAGAAAAAAATGCTAGAGAAAGGAATAAAATACAATCCTTCACAGCTTCTCAGGAAAATGGAGAGAGAATATGCAATTATTGAAACCAGCTACAAGTCATCCACACAGCACTGGTGGAATTTTGTTGAGCGAGAAACAATAGAAAAGATCCTCGTATTTGAGGATGAAAAAACAAGCAATCCATACACTATCCTGTTACTAACACAGTACAAAGCACTACAGCCAAAAAAATTGTTAAGCGAGCTTTATAGGATAAACTATAAAAAAATTCTGACAACCGTGGACAAAAACATAATTAGAAATGTGGTTTTCGGGGACCTACCAAAAGTGGTCGAGCTTATAGAAAAGATGTCCAAAGAGAAAACATTGTATCGTGAAGAACTCAAGCTACTTGAAAAAATAGTAAATCTTACTTATAGCCTTGTGGAAAGAATGGAAAGTGAAGATTTATAAAAAAACTTAAAAACCATAGAAGGTATAGGTATTGTTGGAGTTATTATGTATAGTTCAAAAATGTATAAAAATATAAATACAAGTCTTCTTCTTGGTGTAATTGAATGACTAAGTATAGAGACCATAAAGAAGTATATACTAGAGATTATTCTAGATGGAGTGTATACCCAAAGATACCAAGACCCGATGAGTATGGTAGAAAATCTCTGCGGCCAGGACAGATCATTGAGGTAGAAATAATAGATGTGGATGAAAAGGGAAGAGGAGTAGCAAACTATAATGGAATTAAAATCAAAATTAATGGTGGAGGCACAGTAGGAGATAAAGTGAAGATAAGAATTATAAATCATAGAGGAGAAGAGGCTTTAGGAGAAGTAATAAGGTTCTTGTGAGGTAGAGGACAAATGTCCTCTGAAGCAAGGATAAAGGTTATTAAAGTCCCCGT
>JALTMZ010000044.1 GCA_027001105.1 Thermococcus sp. | reverse complement strand
TTGACGATACTGAGCGTGGGATCTATCCACTTAGAAAAGACTTTGACATGCTGAGCTATGTCAAAAAGAAGTACAAAATCCTTGACAGGTTTGATGAGAACAAAGACAATTATGTGATTTGAGGTGGGAGAAATGGTTTCACAAAGTGAATTGATTAAAGAAGCGAGAGAAAACGGTATGGATCTGTTGCCTCTGGATAAAGATACCTATGAATTATTCTTTGGCCCCCAGCACATGGCAACCGAAAACTTCAGCATAATTCTGAAGATGGATGGTCATCGAGTTGTTAAGGCAATAGCGAACCCTGGCTTTTTACATAGAGGGTTTGAAAAGCTTGCCGAACTCAGACCATGGTACACAAACATTGCCTTACTCTTGAGAATCTGTGTTCCTGAGCCGGATGTTCCAGAGATGATATATTCCATGGCAGTTGAGGAGATAATGGGATGGGAAGTTCCCGAAAGGGCACAGTGGATAAGAACAGTTGTACTGGAAATGGCAAGGGTTTCTGCTTATCTCTTCTGGACAATGGGAATGGCGTTTAAACTTGGTGTCTACACTGCAGGTCAATGGGCTGCAGCATACAGAGAGAGGTTCATGGCACTCTTCGAAGAGTTAACTGGAGCAAGAGTTTATCACATCTACACGATCCCTGGAGGAGTTAGAAGAGACATCCCGGGAGATAAGTGGCTCCGCCAGCTGAAGGATACTGTTGAATACGTAAAGAGCAAGTTGCCTGATTTTGATCATTTAATATTCGAGAACTACATAACATTTAGAAGAATGGAAGGTATCGGCGTTATGGATAAAAAGTTTGCATTAGGGGAAGGTGTGACCGGACCAAACCTGAGAGCCACTGGAGTGCCGTATGATGTAAGAAGAGCAGATCCATACCTCCTTTATCCAGAACTTGACTTTGAGGTTCCTGTGTTGAAAGAGGGAGATGCTTTGGCAAGGGCTTTGATCAGGAGATATGAGCTTGAACAGGATCTCTACATTCTTGAGCAGCTCCTTGAAATGGGACCACCGAGCGGACCTTATAAGATCCAAGATCCGAGGCTGAAGAACTTACCGAGGTTCAAAGTTCCAGCAGGAGATGCTTTTGCCCATGTTGAATCCACAAAAGGAGACTTTGGCGCATATGTGGTCAGCAATGGCGGTAACAAACCATACAGAGTGCAGATAAGAGGACCGAGCATTGCCCATGGTATCAGAGTCCTTGAACAGCTGTTAGTCGGAGCGAGGATAGCAGATGTTCCAGTCATATTGGTTAGCCTTGATAACTGTCCACCCGACATTGACAGGTGATGGAAATGGAAGAGATTGATTTTAAGGTTGCACCTGAGAGCAAAATCAAGAAAAAACCCTCATATATCAAGCCTTGGCTTGGGTTAAAGTATCTCTTCAAAAAGCCTGTAACGATCAAAATACCCTATGAGAAAACTCAAATCGCTGAGAAATACAGGGGATTCCATTCACTTGACTGGAAAAAGTGCATTGGCTGTAACTTCTGCGGGCAGATATGTCCGGCGAGGGCAATTGAAATGACGTGGATTGAAGTTGACGGGAAAGTAGAAAAGAGACCACATCCAAAGATTGACTATGGAAGGTGCACATTCTGTCAGTTCTGTGTGGATGTGTGCCCGACGGGGGCATTGGGGTTTGTCTCGAATTACATGCTTACAACGGAGTGGAGAGAG
>JALTMZ010000043.1 GCA_027001105.1 Thermococcus sp. | reverse complement strand
GAAGGATGTTGATGTCAAAAAATGGATGAAGATAGTTGAGAATTACTCTGAAACTCTGCTCAAGCTTGGCTTGTAGGACTTTATTTCACTTTTTATTATGACACTTTAACATCTTTGTAAACTACAACCATTGTTTTGGGTTTAGATTTTATGTGGATTATCATGAAATAAATCAATTTCTCAGGTTTTATCTGCTGTAGAGAGATAGGGATAAGTATAAAGGCATAGATGTTATGCGTAGATGAAATATTACAGGTAAATGACATTGTACAACTGAGTTTTTACATTGAGAAACTTTAAATTTTAAAGAAAATGTTTATATATTTCTTTCTTTTTAAACTTTCTGGAACATCATTCAAGAGTTGCATAAACTCCAACATTGCATTAGCACATGAATCTTGTTGTTGTTTGGATATCCGAGGCATTAGAATCCATATAACGACAAAAAGGGCATAGAACGGCAATATATTAAGGAAATTGTGGGGATTTTAAAACTCTGTGACTGGAGGTGAAAATGCATGGCCGGACGTAAATATGTATTGGCGGCCATCTTAATGGTTTTGGTAGTCCTTTCGGCAACAAGTGCAACTCTGCCACTTGTAAAGGCTGAACAGAAAAAGGAAGTAGTTCTCTACACCCATGGCTGGTGGCAGCCATATCCAAGAAACAGGTACAACCCATTTGCCCCAAGACACATAGGATTAACGGGTCTTGTTAAGGAACGTTTAGCATTCTGGGACAAGCTGAACAACAAATATGAACCCTGGCTTGCTGAAAGCTGGGAATTCAAGGAGAACGAAAAGAAGGTGATAATTCACCTGAGAAAGAACGTTTACTGGCATGATGGACAAAAGTTCACTGCCAAGGATGTGTGGACTACCTTAATGCTCTACAAGCTATTCAATAGGCCCATTTGGAAGTACATAAGCGATGTAAAGGTAATAGATGATTACACTGTAGAATATGATGTGAAAGAATGGAGCTATTTGCTTCCATACTACCTGCTATACAGAGACGCGGAGATTGTTGCTCCATACCATATCTATGGAAAGTTTGCTGAGCAAGTGGCTAAAGCACAGAGTGAAAGTGAATTGAACAACATAAGAACTGAGCTGATAAAATTCGAACCAAAAACTGTTCTTGGTACAGGTCCATTCAAGTTTGAGAAGATCACAACCAGTGAAGTTGTTTTAGTTAAATTTGACAAGTACTGGAATGCTGACAAAATACACATAGATAAGATAGTTCTGCCATACATAACTGCAAACGAGGTTGGTTGGCTCTACTACCGCTCTGGACAGCTTGATTATGATGTATTCATGATGCCACCAGCAGTCTATGATGAAATCAAAAAGCTTCCATTTGCTGAGGTTACCAAGGTTTATGATCTCTCAGGATTCGCTATTGTGTACAACTTCAAGAACCCATATCTGAGGGATCTCAGAGTAAGAGAGGCCATTGCATATGTTATTGACAAACAGAAGGTTGCCCAAGCAGCTGGTGGTTCTGCCTTTGAACCTGTTGACTATCCAACTGGAATCCTCAAGGTTGTTGAGGACAAGTGGATCGGGGACATAAAGAGTTACTTGAACCCATACAACACCAACCCATCAAAAGCTGAAGAGTTGTTAAAGGAAGCAGGATTCACCAAAAAGAACGGAAAGTGGTACACACCTGATGGGAAAGTATTCAAGCTGAGTTTTGTAGTTCCAGGTGGATGGACTGACTGGGTTGCAGCTGCTAAGGAAATAACCGATGAACTCAAGAACTTTGGAATAGATGTAGAGCTTAGAACTCCAGAGTCTTCAAGCTACTGGAGCGAGGACTGGTATCTTGGCGGGAACTATGATCTTGCATTCGACTTCTTCGGTGCTTGGATGACATACCCATGGGCAGCATTTAACAGGATATTCATTGAAGTTAACGACAGACCCAAATCCCAGATCCAGGGACAGGACTTTGAGAAATTCTTCGAGAATGTTAAGCTCGGAGGACCGTTTAGCGGAACTGTAAATGCAATGCAGCTGACAGAAAAGCTGGCTGTAATCTGGGATCCAAAAGAGCAGAAGGACACTGCTCAAAAACTTGCATGGATTGTTAACCACTACCTGCCAATATTCCCAATTGCTGAAAAGCAACTTATGATATACTACAACGTTCAGCACTTCAAGTGGCCAGACCCGAAGACCCACTTCAACCTTTGGCAGGCTGCTGCAGGTGGACACCAAGAGGCACTTGGCTGGATGATTATCAATGGATATGTGCAGCCCAACCCATCATACTGGGAAGCCACATCAACCACTCCAACTCCGACAACAGTCGTTAAAACAGAAACACAAGTCAAGACGGAAACAGTTACAAAGACAGCAACCGCCACAGGAACTTCAACCAGTGCCAAGACGTGTGGACCTGCAGTACTTGTTGCTCTGGCGATAATTCCGTTGCTCATGAGAAGGAGGAGGTAGCATTCTCTTTTGTTTAATTTTATTTTTTGAGCTTCCTTTTGAGCAGATTTAAATATATCAACATAGTTAAATCCTCCAGAGGTGGCAGAAATGGATGGTTCATCCTCAGCCTTAAAAGGGTACATGCCTGTGCTGAAGTGGTTTACAAAGCGTTTGCTGATTGCATTAATTACCATATATTTTGCAGTAACCCTCTCGTTTTTTGTTGTAAAGGCAATGCCTGGCGATCCCGTTCAGGCTCTCATTCAGATGTTTGTATCCCAGTACTACATGGACTATGACTCCGCAAAGAGTCTTGCAGAGGCTGCAGCACCATTCATACCTAAGGGGTCTGTGCTGCATCAATATATAAGCTATTTAATTAGTTTTCTTCATGGAAATCTTGGTGTTTCTATTTCGTACAGTACGGGAACCCCTGTAAAGGATTTATTGATTCAGTCAATCCCTTGGACCGTTTTGGTTGTAGGTTCCGCTCTTATTATAAGCTTCGCCATAGGTATTCTAATTGGGACGGGAATGGCTTACGTTCATGGTAGTAAAATTGATTCTTTTTTAGCAGTCTTCTTCTCTGTAATCAGATCGATTCCAGAATATGTTGTTGCTTTGGTGCTCTTAATTGTGTTTGGATTCCACTTTAAATGGTTCCCAACAAGAGGGGCATATAGTCCCAATGTTACCCCCGGATTTAATCTACCATTTATAAAAGATGTGCTGAAACATGCCGCACTCCCAATACTCTCTTGGGTCATAGTGCATGTTAGCGGATGGGCGCTTAGCATGAGAGCAAGCACTGTAACTGTGCTTGGAGAAGACTACATAACCTACGCAAAAATCAGAGGCCTTCCAAGCAGAAGGATACTCGTTTCATACATCGGGAAAAACGCAATACTGCCGCTGTTCACAAGCTTTATGCTGAGCATAGGCTTCATGTTTGGAGGTTCGGTTTTCATAGAATACATATTCGCTTATCCAGGGGTTGGGAACCTGCTGTATCAGGCAATAACCATGAGAGACACATATCTAATGCTGGGGGTTTTCAACATCATTATCGTGGCTGTTGTAATTTCGGCGCTTATAGCAGATATACTGTACGGAGTAATTGATCCAAGAATTAGGAGAGGTGCATGAAAATGGCTCAGAACGGATCATCTTTCTCTGAACTCATCAGAAATGCTGTAGAGGATTGGATTATAATTCCAGGGAAGATAATAGCAAGAAACAAAAGAGGACTCGTAGGACTGATCATAGCCTTAGGATACCTCTTTGTGGGGATAGTGGGTACACATATAATTCAGGAGCCTCAATCTTTTACATGCATTCCTTATGAACCCCCATCAATATTGAAGTGGCCCCCATCTTTTGAACACCCGCTGGGTTGCGATTACATTGGAACCGACATCTTGGCTCAGATAGTGTATGGAACTCCAATCGTGCTTCAGATAGCCCTTACTGCGGGATTAATAACCACCATAATCGGAGTACTTGTGGGTTTGACAGCTGGATTCAAGGGAGGTATGGTGGATACCGTGTTGACGGGGATAACCCAGATAATCATGACAATACCGGGTCTTCCATTGATTATAGTTCTGTCAACGGTCATAAGAACATACCAACCTTGGACAATAGGTGCATTGATAGCCATTAGGTGGTGGACAGGCTTAGCTATGAGCATAAGATCTCAGGTGCTCTCCATTAAGCAACGTGACTTTATAGAGGCAGCGAAAGTCCTTGGAATGAAAACTCACCACATAATATTGAGGGAAATAATGCCCAATCTAATAAGCTATATTGCAATAAACTTTGTGTTTGCCGCTGTGGGAGCAATTTATGCCTCCGTTGGTCTGTACTTCCTCGGTGTTCTCCCAATAAGTACATACAACTGGGGAGTTATGCTCAACATGGCATACAAACAAGCTGGAGGAGGAGCTTCTGTTGCAGCTCTGCACTACTTCCTCGCCCCAATCTTGGCAATAGTCCTTCTACAGACGGGCTTAATTCTCCTGACGTATGCACTGGATGAAGTGTTCAACCCGAGAATAAGAACAGAGGTGTCATAAGGGGGGAAGGGTATGGGCAACGAACGCATTCTTGAGGTTAAAAATCTTGTAGTTCATTACTTAACTGCGCGTGGTCCTCTACCTGCAGTGAACGATGTCTCTTTCTCGATAGAGAAAGGAAGAATCGTGGGAGTTGTTGGAGAATCCGGAAGCGGAAAAACCACGCTGGCACTTGCAATATTGAGACAGCTGCCCCGTCTAACCAGGATTTATAAAGGTTCTGTTATGTTTCATGGAATAGACCTTGTCAAGCTTTCAGAAAAGGAAATGAACGAGATCAGATGGAAAAAGATCTCTTATGTTCCACAAGCAGCATTGAATGCTCTGAATCCAACAATAAAAATCATAGACCACTTTATAGAAACAGGAAATGCCCACGGAATAAATGATAAAAAGCTGATAGTGGAGAAAGCTGTGGAAATTATGAAAATGCTTAATCTTGAGCCGGAGCGTGTTTTGTACGGTTATCCTCATGAGCTCAGCGGGGGAATGAAACAGAGAGTGTTAATAGCATTATCAATGATTTTTGAGCCCGAACTGTTGATATTGGATGAACCAACTACAGCACTTGATCTGCTCACTCAGAGGCTTATCTTGGATTTGATTAAAGATCTCCACAGAAGAACACACATGACGGTGATGTTCATAACCCATGATATAGCCACAATTGCCGATATTGCAGATGATGTTATAGTGATGTATGCTGGAAAACTTATGGAAAAGGGGGATGTTTTTACAGTTTTCAAAAATCCGCATCATCCTTACACAAAAGCTTTGATGAGCAGTATCCCCGATTTGACCGGTGACATAAATAAAATGAGGTCAATTCCAGGGTCATTGCCCGACTTAATAAATCCTCCTTCGGGATGTATATTCCACCCGCGCTGTCCCTATGCCTTCGAAAAGTGCAAGAGAGAAGAGCCACCAGCGGTTGAGATCAAGCCTGGCCATGTTGTATCATGCTGGCTGTATTCAAAACAATAGCAATGGAGGGAACGATGTTGGACACACCTATAATAGAAGTGAGGGATCTGAAGGTCTACTTTCCTGTGAAGAAGGGCATTTTCGGTAGAACTTATTATGTCAAAGCAGTGGATGGAGTGAGTTTTGAGATACCCGAGGAGGGAATTTTCACACTTGTTGGAGAATCTGGATGTGGGAAAACAACAGTTGGAAGAACCATTGTGGGGGTAGTAAAGCCAACAGCGGGGAAGATACTTTACAAAGGAAAAGACACTTCAAAACTATCCAAAGAAGAGTATCTTGAATACAGGCGCAATGTTCAAATTGTACATCAGGATCCTTACTCCGCATTAAACCCAACAAAGACAGTATTTCAAAGTCTTGCTGCTCCTCTGAAAAGATGGGGAATTGCAAAGTCGAGAAATGAATTAAGAGAAAAAGTGTCTGAACTCTTGGAGTTGGTTGGTCTAAACCCACCGGGAGAATTTATAAATAAGTACCCACACCAGCTCAGTGGTGGTCAAAGACAAAGGGTTGTTATTGCAAGGGCCATTAGTGTCAATCCAGATGTTATAGTGGCGGATGAACCCATCACAATGATTGATGTATCGCTGAGAATTGGAATACTGGACCTGCTACTAAAGCTGAAGGAAGAAGTTGGAACATCATATCTCTTTATAACACATGATTTTGGGGCAGCTCGGTATTTTTCGGCAAAGGGTGGAGGTTCAATTGCTGTCATGTACCTCGGAAAAATCGTAGAGGTAGCGGCGGCTGAGGAGGTTATTCAGAATCCGCTGCATCCATATACCAAGGCTCTGATATCTTCGGTTCCTGTTGCAGATCCAGAACTCTCAAGAAAAAGGAAGCCATTGAAGCTCAAAAGTCTGGATATCCCAAGTCCATTAAATCCACCAAGCGGATGCAAGTTTCATACCAGGTGTCCATATTCAACAGACATTTGCAGTAAGGTCGAACCAGAATTAAAGGAAGTTAGTCCTGGACACTATGTAGCATGTCATCTGTATCAGGGGTGATTTCATGCACCCAATGCTGTATAGATCCCTCTTAGCTTCTGCCCTTTTATTTTTAGTGCTGGGTCTTATTGTAATGCCTTTCCTTAAACGAGGTGAACCTGCATTTTATGCCAACATTATAGGGATGTCTCTATTGCTATTGTTCATAATTGGGATATCTGCTCTTCAATACAAAGATGCGAGAAATAGAAAAATAAAGGAATATCAATAAACTCTGTTGGAGTCCAGAATTGACATTATCTCACTGAAGTCTATTTTTCCAATTCCAATGAAGCTGTCAGCGGCACCGTATGCTATGATGATTTCGTCATCGAGCCGGGCTATTCCTGTGGGGAAGACAACGTGGGGTCTGTCCCCATATTTTTCATAGATTTCTTGAGGTTCCATTATATAGTGAGGCGTAACTGCAGTTATCTTTCCGTTGCTGTTCATGAGAACTGCAAATGCCTTATATACAGCATCCATGTCTGCAGCATGGAGAATCAGAAGGTATTCGTCTTTTCCAACTTTAAGCGGTGGGGTTCCCCAGCCAATTTTGTATTCGAATTTTTCTTTGTCTATTGGAACAATTCCGTTGTATGTCTCAATCTCCCTTGGTTCAGAAGTCTCAAAAATCCCTTCTGGAACTTCACTGATTACACATAAATCTTTGGTTGTTCCGTTTTCTCTAATTGTTGGTCTCTGAAACATTTTTAATCCG
>JALTMZ010000042.1 GCA_027001105.1 Thermococcus sp. | reverse complement strand
CAATTACTGGTCTCGCCAGGTCCTCTTCGGTCATCCCAGTTGGCACTTTAACTTTATACTCAAGCGTCAGAACCTTGGCGACTTTTCCAGCTTTAATGAAGATCACTGTGTCCACTATCTGAGGTATCATACCCAATTCAACTCTCCCAATGAAACGCTGGATTGCATCTATGGGCTTAGTTGCGTGAACCACGCCGATCATGCCAACACCTGCTAATCTTAAATCTGCGTAAATTTTGAAGTCACTTGTCTTTCTCATCTCATCAAATATTGTGTAATCAGGTCTAACTAAAAGCAGAACATCACCAGTTTTCTCCATCCTGCCACCAAGCGCTGTGTACTGAGTGATCTCCTCACTAACCTGCAGATCTCTTGGCTTTTCCATTGTTTTCACGATCTTACCCATTGAAGCATAGTATTCAGCCAATGCCTGAGCAAATGTTGTTTTTCCCTCTCCAGGAGCTCCTGCAATTAAAATTCCCTCCGCCTTATCAGTCAGCCTCTCCAAGAGCTTTTCGCTCAGTTCATAATCCTCAATGCTGAGCTTAGTGATTGGTCTCACAGCTGTAATTTCAATTCTGTCGGCAAATGGGGGCTTCGCTATTACAATACGATAGTTTCTGAGCTGAACAACTGTCGCTCCTGGCTCATCAAGTTCAATAAAAGACTCCGGATCCCTTTTTGCTCTCTCAACTATATCATCAGCTATTTCCTCAAGCTCCTCATCCGTTAATGGTTCATCCCTAATTGGAACTAAGTGCCATTCTCCAGGCTTTCCCTTCTTGGCTAATGGTTTCACACCAGCCTTAAGGTGAACGCTCATGGTATGCTCGTCGAAGAAATCCTCCAGACGGTGTTTTACCTCCTTTCTCCCCGTGAGATATACGACTTCAATTCCCTTGGCTATTGCTATATCCCTTTGAACTTGATCGCCGGTAATGAGAACTGCATTGAGCTCTCTCGCGACTTCTCTAACCATATGGTCTATTTCTCCAGCCTTTGCTCTTCTGATTTGCCAAAGCTCTGGTCTCTCACCATAGAATTCAAGCAAAATTTTATCTCCATCTGCCATTTTTCTTAGCTTTTTAAGCTCTTCTAATCCCACATGCCCTATTGCTTTACCCTCATTAGCCTGATGTTCAATCTCAGCTATAACAGCCTCTGGAATGACCACCTTAACCTTCTCACCCAGAGTCTCTAAGTACTGAGTCAGTCTCCCATCAACAATCACACTTGTGTCTGCTACAAATACTTTCATAATCTCACCCCACAGCCCGTAATTAAATTGATTTATAATCTTTGTCATTCTCTACGGCTAAAACTTCATAAAGGTTTAGGAACACAAAAAATTAAGGTGAGAAAATTGGGAAGGTTGATCTCAATAACCTCCGGTAAAGGAGGAACAGGAAAAACTACCACAACTGCTAACCTTGCAATTGCCCTTGGGAAGCATGGTTATAAAGTGTGTGCGATCGATGCAGATTTAACGATGGCAAATTTGAGTTTAATTATGGGTTTGGACAACGTTAATATCACAATCCATGATGTACTCGCTGGAGAGGCAAAGATAGATGACGCAATATATACTACTGAGTATGAAAATGTCCATGTTATACCTGCGGCAGTTGACTGGGAGCACGTAATAAAGGCAGACCCAAGAAACCTCCCAAGCATTATTAAACCTCTGAAAAGTAGGTTTGACTTTATTTTAATTGACTGCCCAGCAGGTCTTCAAATGGATGCCATGAGTGCAATGCTCAGTGGAGAGGAAGCTGTAATTGTAACAAATCCAGAAATCTCATGTATAACTGATTCAATGAAAGTCGGGATTGTCCTTAAAAAGGCAGGACTTGCTATTTTAGGATTTGTATTAAACAGATATGGGAGAAGTGAAAATGATATACCCCCAGAAGCAGCCGAAGAAGTTATGGAAATTCCGCTCTTAGCAGTAATTCCAGAGGATCCGGCAATTAGGGAAGCCACACTGGAAGGAGTTCCGGTTGTGGCATATAAACCTAAATCAGAAGGGGCAAAAGCATTTATGGAGCTTGCAGAGAAGATTACGCGTATAGCAGGCTACAAAGCAAGGGTGATGTATTGATGATTTTAGCCTTTGTAGGAACTGCAGGGAGTGGCAAGACGACAATAACCTATACATTTGGAAAATACTTAGAAAAAGGAGGATACACAGTCGGTTATGTAAATTTGGACACAGGAGTTAAAAAACTGCCTTACAAACCAGACATAGACGTCAGGAAAACCATAACTGTCGAGGAGATAATGAAAGAAGGTTATGGGCCCAACGGAGCCATCGTGGAAAGCTACGATAGATTAATGCCACATATTGAAAGATACATCACTAAAATTCTGGAGCTTGAGCAGGGGAAAGATTACGTTCTCATTGATACTCCTGGCCAAATTGAGACATTCCTTTTCCATGAATTTGGAGTTAGGCTCATGGAGAATCTTCCAACGCCCCTTGTTGTATACCTATTTAGTCCCGAGGTTCTAAGAAAGCCCCACGATTATTGTTTTGTCCGTTTTTTTGCCCTTATGATTGATTTAAGGCTTGGCTCAACCACAGTTCCTGCTTTGAATAAAGTGGATTTAGTTGATAATTTGGATAGGCATAAGCAATATCTTGAGGACATAGAGTATCTAACATCCCGTTTAAAGCTTGATTCCTCAACACAGGGGCTGTTGGCATACAAATTGTGTACATTTTTGCCAGATGTCTCTTCACCTGTTCGAATCCTTTATCTATCGGCAAAAACAGGAGAGGGATTTAACGATCTGGAGACTATTGCATATGAACACTACTGCACCTGTGGGGATTTGACTTAGTTCAATCTTGCTCCAGAGTTCCACACGCTTTTTCAGAGCGTGCCTTGATTTATTGAAAACGTTTGCAAATAGAAAGGAAAAAGTCTTTTCTATTTTTGGCTATATCTTACCATCCCAGAGGTGAGGAAAATGTGCCTAATAGCGGGAGGGGTGGGGAAGAACCTCAAGGGAAAGATCATCAGCATGATCTTAGCTGGCAAGCATAGGGGAGAGGACTCTTTTGGGGTATGGACTGATGAGGGAGTTTTAAAAAGTCAGGATTTCTCCAAAGTTTATGAAATCCCGAACGGTAATATAGCACTTCTCCAGTGCAGATTAGCCATGACAGGGTCAAAAGAATTTACTCAACCGTTTTACAACGAGTTTGTTCTTGTCCACAATGGAGAGATTTACAATCATGTTCAAATCAGGGAATATCTGGAAAACAAAGGAATTTCATTTGAAAGCAACGTTGACAGTGAGGTTATTTTGAGACTTTTAGAGTTTTTGATTAATGAAAGGAAAATGTCTTATGTGGATGCAGTTAAGAAAAGCATGAAAATGCTGAATGGTGATTACGCTGTTGCCTTTTCTAATGGAAGAGAAATTTATCTCTTCAGGGATCCGATTGGAATCAGACCCCTGTACTACTCACAAAATGGCCTTTTTGCTTCTGAAAAAAAGGTTTTGTGGAGTATCAATGAGAAGGCTATCCCAGTGAATCCGGGTGAAGTTGTTAAAATTTCAAAAGGGAAGGTTGAGAGATTTAAGGTCTTTGATATCTTTGAGCTTAAAGGCTCCATCTTCTCTTATGAAACAGCAAAGAAATCCATAATTAAAAGTCTGGAGTACTCCGTAAAAATGAGAGTTGGAAAAAAGACTGGTGTGTTGTTTTCTGGAGGATTGGACAGCTCGCTCTTAGCTTTGCTTTCATCAAAGTATTCTAATGTTACACTTTACGCTACAGGAGCGGAGGGGAGTCAAGATTTAGAGTGGGCACGCAAAGTGAGTGATATGCTGGGATTGAGGCTGAAGGAATATGTTTTTGACATTAGTGACGTTGAAGAAGTTATTCCAAAGGTGGTCTTTGCTATTGAAGAACCTAACCCCATGAATTTAGCAATTGGGATTCCTCTCTACTTTGCAACAAAACTCGCAAAAGAGGACAACTGCAAACTCCTGTTTAGTGGACAAGGGGCTGATGAGCTCTTTGGAGGATACTTTAAGTATCTGGAAAATCCAGGGCTCATGGAAAAGGATCTAATTGAACTTGGAGAAAAAAACTTAGCAAGGGATGACAAAATAGCAATGCTTAATAGCGTAGAAGGAAGGTTTCCATTTCTGGATCTGAATGTTGTCAGAACAGCGTTGAGAACCCCCACTGAATTCAAAATAAAGAACGGAATTAGGAAAGCAATTTTAAGAGAAGTGGCATTTGAACTGGGGCTGCCCAAAGAAGTTGCATACAGAGAAAAGAAAGCCTGTCAATATGGAACAAATTCGCAGAAAATACTACAAAAAATTGCAAAAAATAAGGGGATGAAGACCAGAGAATTCGTACACAAAGTATTCAGTGAAGTATTTAAACACTGATAAACGATCCTAAACTCTCTTTAACATCTACAGATATACGGAGCTATCAGCTAACACTTTGGTAAACAATTTCAGAGTTAAAGCTACGATTTCATGAAAAAAGCTTAAATATTAGACCTCCGTACAAATTAACGAAGGTGTAAAGTGATGATGAGAAAAAAAGTCTTAACAACATCCTTAATCATGATCTTCATGCTTTCACTAATCCCAATATCACACGCTGCAGATGTTAACATAGTGATACTTGTGAGTGATAATGAGGCAGATTCAACTTTAGCCGATAGTGTCGCAAACATTATTAATGCTTACGCAGTTATTAAAGTCCCTTGGGGAATCTACAACCCAAACTATTCTGCTGAAGTATTAAAATACGCCCCCGATAAGGTTATAATAATTGGAGGACCCACAGCAGTTCCAATTGATTATGAAAAAGATCTTGAAGAGATGGACATCCCCTTCGAGAGATGGTACGGAAAGAACAGATATGAAACCAATCTGGTGGTGGTTCAAAAGCTTAAGGAAGAATTCCCCGAAGAATTTTCCCAAATAGAGACAGTCTACATTGTACATGGTAGGGATGTCCTTAGCATGCTTATGCAGAAATGGTATGAGACACTACCTGATACTGCTAAGTATAAATCAATCTGGGTATTTACTGGAGAAGGGTATGAGAATTTAAGCCTTCAAATTCTTGATGAGGTACTCGAAGCATCGCAGAGACGCCCATGGGTTGAAGTGATAGTAACTTCAAGATGGATTCAGCTGGAGCACAAAAAAGTTCCAAAACCCCTATTCAATATTAACACAGATGAAATTGCCAATTTTCTAAGGGAGAAAGGATATGAAGTAACTGTTGGTAATTACACACGAGGAACGTATTTTACTATCAAGTATGCAGGCCCAATAGGTCGGGGTGTCTTAGAAACTCTGAAACTTGTGGACAACAAAACGCAAGTAGCAGAAAACTTCCTTGATGGTCTCGATATACCTAAAGCGAAGAAGAGACTCAACATGGCAAAAGAACAGATCACAAAAGCCTGGAAACTTTACAGTTTAGGTAATTATCAGGAAGCATATCTTCTTGCAGTTGCAGCAAACAGAAATGCTGACTTCGTAATAAGTATGTCCGCTAAAGAGTGGAACAAAATTGCCCAGATGTCTCTGAACTATGCACTTAATAGGGAGGTTTTAAGGCTCGAGGCGAGAATCAACGCATTAAAAATCCTCGGCATTAATACCGAGAGCGTGGAGGAAGTTTTAGCAGAGATAAAATTAGCGATAAAATCCAAAAACTACTCAAAAGCCCTCAAACTCATCAAAGAAGCAAAGGAAGAGCTTAGAGAAATGTTTATCAACGAAAAAAGACACCCTCCCCAAGTACCACCAGATCACAGGGAAGAAAGAGGGAGACATGCTGAAAATCCAAGACCATAATTGACATTTAACTAAAACTTTTTAATTTCTTGTTCTTTTATCTGAACAGAGGATGAAAAGATGAGAATTCTCATGGTTGGGCATTACCCTCCACATATGGGTGGAATTGCCAGACACCTTGATAATTTAGTTAGGGAACTTAGAAAGAGGCACGAGGTACACGTTCTTACATATGGCCCCATAATCCCCAGAAAATTTGAATCTGAATTTGTCCATCAGGTTAAACCTCCCAATATTTTTGGAGTAAGAGGTATAAGCTTTACGCTTTTAGCCTCTAAAAAAATTCAGGAGCTTCACAAAAAATACAGATTTGATATCATACATGCCCACTATATAGGGACAACCACATATGCTGCAATATTAGCCAAGAAACATGTTAAAGTCCCAGTAGTTATTACAGCACACGGCAGTGATCTTGATTTCATGTCCAGACTGCCTTTAGGCACATATTATGTGAAAAAAAGCCTGAGTGAAGCAGATAGAGTTATAGCTGTTAGCCATTATTTAGCTAAAAAGGCGGTCTCTCTTGGTGCAAAAAAGGTTTATGTTGTTCCAAACGGAGTCGGGAAACTTCAATACGACAAGAAGAAGAGGAAGTTCATAACCTTTATTGGAGCACTGAGGCACTATAAAAGTCCAGAAACAGTGCTTAAACTTGCCGAAGTTTTTCCAGATGAGCAGTTCTTAATTGTCGGAGATGGCCCTCTTAAAAAAGTTTTAGAAGAAAAAGCTCCTCCTAATGTCAAATTTTTGGGCTATAGAAGGGATATAGAAAATATTCTTTCGAAAACTAAAATCTTAATCTTGCCTTCCAAACGAGAAGGTTTTGGACTGGTAATAGTTGAAGCAAACACCTCAGAAGTTCCAGTAATTGGGAGAAAGGTAGGAGGTATTCCAGAGCTAATCCGAGAGGGCAAAAATGGGGTTACATTTGAAAAATTTGAAGAATTGATTAAAAAGTTTCAAGGAATGCTGACTCCAAAAAAACAGCGTAAAATGGGAGATTTTGGGAAAAAGATCTCTGAAAAATATACATGGAAAACCATTGCAAGGCAAATTGAAGCAATTTACGAATCTACACTACACTTTCCTTGAGCTCCCTAATCCTGCTAACAGCTTTGTAAAACTCGTTAATATCGATCTCGTAAACCAATGTCCTGCCCTGATATTTTGTTAAAAACCTAACGCTTCCATTCTCATCATCAACCGAGTACTCAACTAAGAGTCTCAGCTTATCACAGACATCGATGAATTCCTCCAAAGACTTTACTCTTACTTCGTCTCCTTCCAACTCCTGCATCTTAACCTCAAGAAAAGGCGTGTTGGGGAATAATCTTTTTAGCTCTCTCATCGAGTATTTAAATGCATAATCGGAC
>JALTMZ010000041.1 GCA_027001105.1 Thermococcus sp. | reverse complement strand
TGCCGCTGGATCTGGCCAGAGAGGATCAGTTATTGAGCTGAGCATCACTGGAAGCAGCCACTTAAACCCTTTGCCAACAAAAAACCTTGTCATATATTCAATAACCTTGGTCTGAACTTCCATAGCTGGGGCAATTTCTCTCTTAACTAATTGAACAGCATTCATGTTTATCACCTATTTTTTAACACTGCATTCATGGTTTATGTCTTTTATGCAAAAAACTTTGGAATTTGAACAAATTTTGGCATTTATACATCATAATTTTTGGACAATTGACAAGAAAATTGGTTAGAATTGACATTCCCAAAAGTTTTCAAAATCCCCTATGGGCGTGAAATTATCCCCAGTGGTACAAACCAATATTTTATAACAATTAGATTCCAAGTATTTTACGGTGGCAAAAATGGGAGTTTACATCTTCACTCCAGAAGATTTGCTTCGATATGAAAACATAACCAATGAACAGCTTGAGACTATTAAAAATGCCCTTCTCAGAAAAAGCGACATTTTAGTTGTCGGGGCAAGCAGAACAGGCAAAACAAAGCTGATTGAGGCTATGCTTCATTTAATTCCCGATGAGTGGAAAATAGCAGTTGTAACAGCTTATAATGAGTTCAAACCCTTCAAAGAAAACATTGAGATTATAAACACTGAATTTGATAAAAGGAGCGTTAGAACAAGAACAAAGGAAGTAATTGAGGAAATCAAAAAGCTCAATCCCGATTACGTTGTTATAGACACTCTTCACACAATTAACGTGCCTCTGATTCTGGGAGAGCTTATAGATGACTATGCATTCATAATATCATCTCTCATACTTTCAAGGGATATAGTGAGTGAAGTTAAACACTGGCTTAAGATAGATGATGATACTTTAAAGAGGTTTGAACTTGTAATTGAGCTCTATCGCGACATAAAAGAGGGAGTCAGAAAAGTTAATGCAATCTATAAAGTTGTTGAAGAAGGAAGAAAGATAAAGCTTGAGAAGGTATGCTAAGCTCTCTTCTTCAGTTCTTCTATAACTTCTTTTAAGTTTTGAAGCATTTCCTTAATGTCTTCAAAAGTCATGTATCCCATGTGACCAATTCTGAATGTCTTTTCTTTAATTCCTTCACCATAGCCCTTTGCTAACTCAAAGCCCCTTTCACGCATTGCATTGTAAACGTCTTCGCCCTTTATGCCCTCCGGAGTTAGGACAGCAGTTATTGTTGGGCTTTCATATCCCGGCTCTGCTAAGATTTCAAGACCTATCTCCCTAACCCCATTCCTTATCATCTCCGCCCTCTTCTGGTACATCTTGAGCCACTCTTCCTTGCCGCCCATCTTCTCTATGATTCTCAACACAACGTTGAGACCAAAAACCTGAGGCATCGGTGGAGTTGAAGGCGTTCCCTGCTTCTTGTAGTTAAACTTCTTATAGAGAGGCAGATCAAAGTACCAACCTCTCTCCGGCATCTTTTCGGCAATTTCAAAAACTCTCTGGCTAATGGCAGCAATTGCCAAACCTGGTGGAACACCAAAAGCTTTCTGTGAGCTTCCAAAAATTATGTCAATTCCCCATTTGTCAAATTTTATATCCGCCCCTCCCATTGCACTAACTGCAACTACAAAAAGAAGCTTGTCATGTTCGTTTACAACCTTGGCTAATTCCGGTAGAGGGTTGAGAACACCCGTTGATGTTTCATTATAAGTAATTGTTACTGCATGGACGTCGGGATT
>JALTMZ010000040.1 GCA_027001105.1 Thermococcus sp. | reverse complement strand
CTACTATGGAACAATAGTTAGGGGATTAGATCTGCCCCACTTGATCAGATACGCGATCTTTACAGGTGTGCCGAAATTCAGGTTCAGCCTTGACTTAGAGCAACCCACCATTTACAGGGTTTTAGGACTAATGAGTGAAGTCATGGAGTTCCTCGATGATGAAGATAGGAGAGAAGGTGAGAGGCTTTATGCTCGCTTAAGACGTTTGATTAGAAACATTCCACAGTTTGAATTGATGAAAATTGAAGAGGCATTGGCTGAAGGTCTACCGTTGGAAGGATTCCACAGTCATGTTTTGGAGGTCTTTAGACAGGCGGTTGAGTTCTTAAGGAAGGTTCTGAAGAAAGAAGAGGTGCTCAAACGGATAGAAGAAGATCCATTCGTCAGTCTCAAAGAAGAGGAAGGAAAATGGTACATTGAGATTCCCGATGTTAGAACTTACATCCAAGCAAGCGGAAGAACTTCACGTCTCTTTGCTGGTGGAATTACAAAGGGCCTGAGCGTAATAATAGTGGACAACGAGAAGGTCTTCAACGGCTTGAAGAGGCAGATGAGATGGCGCTTTGCTGAGTTCGAAATGAAGCCGTTTGAGGAGCTCAACCTTGAGGAACTTTTGAGGGAGATCGACGCTGATAGGGAGAAAGTCAGGCTGATTCTTGCTGGAAAGATAAGTGAGAAGACCAAGGATTTAGTTAAGTCTGCCCTCATGATAGTTGAATCTCCAAATAAAGCCAGGACAATTGCTAATTTCTTTGGACAGCCAAGCAAGAGAAGAATTGGTGACTTGGTTGCATATGAGGTAAGCATAGGTGACAGGATGCTGACGATTCTGGCAAGCGGTGGGCATATGTTCGACCTTGTTACAACAGAAGGGTACCATGGTGTCATCATAGAGGAGAGGGATGGGAAGCTCTACTTCATACCAGTCTATGACACAATAAAACGCTGTAGGGACTGCGGTCATCAGTTCGTTGACTGGGAGGAGAGAGGAGTCTGTCCAAGATGCGGCTCAAGGAATGTTAGGGATGCTCTTGAGAATGTAATTGCAATGCGTGAGATAGCCCAGGAAGTTGATGAAATTCTCATAGGAACTGACCCAGATGTCGAGGGAGAAAAGATTGCATGGGACATTAGGAATGTCCTGAGTCCTTACACTCCAAACATCAAGCGTATTGAATTTCACGAAGTTACAAGGCCAGCCATATTGAAAGCTCTGAATGAGGCGAGAGACGTTAATGAGTTCAGGGTCAATGCTCAATTAGTGAGGAGAATAGAGGACAGATGGATTGGATTCGAGCTCAGCCAAAAGTTGTGGGAGGTCTTTGAGAGCAGAAATCTATCAGCAGGTAGAGTTCAAACACCCGTTCTTGGATGGGTGATACAGAGATACAAGGAATTTGTAGAGAGCGAGACAGATTTCATGGCGCTGACTTTGGAGAACGGCTTAAGCGTAACCCTTGAAGGCGTTAAAGAGGAAGTCAACGAGATAATCGTTGAAGATGTCAAAATTGAAGAGAAGGAAATCAACCCATTCCCACCATATACCACAGATACAATGCTTCAAGATGCTTCAAGGTTCTTAGGATTTTCTGCCCCTCATACAATGCAGCTGGCACAGGACCTTTTCGAGCTTGGTCTTATTACTTATCACAGAACTGATTCAACTCACGTCAGCAACACGGGTATTGAAGTTGCAAAGGAATACATTAGCGAAGAGATTGGAGAAGAATACTTCGCT
>JALTMZ010000039.1 GCA_027001105.1 Thermococcus sp. | reverse complement strand
TCTGCTTCTTTCCTCCATCCATTACTGAAATGTTCAATGGAGGCAGAAGAAGTGGTGGGATATTGGCCTGTATCAATCCCTAATTAAATCCTCCATTCTTACACCAAAAATTTTTGCAAGTTTTTTTATTTATTATTTTGTAACATTATATCCAACCCTCTCAATTCTGCTTATATTTGGCTGTGCAGTGCCAAAGGTTCTGGCAAGGGTTTTCTGATCCATTCCATTAATCAGCCTGTAATACTTAATACGACTCATCTTCCCCTGTCTGAGGAGTTCCTCCCACTCCTCATGCTGCTCTTTCCATGCCCTTTCCCAGGCCCTTTTCCCTTCAGGTGTAGAGGTGAATTCTTCTACCATTTCCTTTAAAGGTATAGCCTTTTCATCCAGTGCTGTCCTCAACTCCAGTGCCCTCAACTCATCTTTCAGGAATTGTACAAGTTTTTTAAGTTTCCTGTTTTCTGTTGTTGTGCTACTCATCATTCCCTCCACAATTCCAGTTTCCTCTGGTGTGAGTTAGTAGAGTTTATTTTTTAAACAATTGACTTATAAGTATCTGCTTTGGAATTTTAAGATACTCAGAAACATCATTGAGTATATTATTTAAAGTACCGATCTTGATTGGACTGTGATTGGAATGGTTATCTTATGTTCTGTGTCCTGATATTTTGAAACTAACCTGATATGACTTCCTGTTTGTCTAGCAACTTCATAACCATACTTGCTTAGAAGTTTAGATAATTCATCACCAGATATATCTCTTGGAATTTTAGGCATAGGCAAATGTTTCTTCTTTTACGATATGCAAACGGACAATCTTAGGAATTTCTTCATCTTTATCAAAATGACATTTAATGGCATCCTTAATGCTCTCCTTCAATTCTTTTAGTGTTTCAGCCTCTGTAAATATGGAGTAGCCAAGGGCCCTGGCAGTATATCCACCTTCGGGGTCTTCTTCTACCAAAAAAATTATCTCTTTTATGCTCATACCCAGCACCTCCGTTCAATATTTACGAATGTTAAATATATTATATCAACTTCAACCTGAAAAGTATCTCATCTTAACTGAGTCATCAGGTGTTGTGTACCTTATGAGGTCATCAGAGAAATGTGCGAGGAATATTGAACGTTATCTTGAATACCGCTGTTAACATATGTATTTATTTATCTTTAAGTTGGTTTAGCAAATCTTTAAGTCCAGTTCCTGTCTTTTTCCATCTATTATTTTGCTTAGTCCAACCTTCCCATGACATAGCTCTGCCTTTTCCTGTCGGATAATTTATATCTTCTTGTCCCCAAATCCATTTATATGCTTTTATAAGAGCTTCAGGATTTTCACCACATGGATTATTTAAAGAAACTTCTTTCAATACGTCGTCAGGTTCTTCTCCATAGTATACTCTTTCAAAAACCTCTAATATTTTTCTCGTCTCTGATGGATCTGCCTCCGCTTTTTCTTGCAAATCTTCATAAATCTGTTTATGTGTTATTTGCCATAGGGTCTGCTCTTGTGGATTATAAATAAAGACAAAAAAATCTTCTTTTTTTATTCTTCAAAAGTTTTTGATGGATTATATTAATGTGTTCTTTACACAACCACATTATACATCCAGAGCATACAATTCTTGTTTTTCTTTCACATCCTTTGTAATAACATCTTTTTCTTTGAGATGGTTTTAGTTCATTTTGAAAAATGCTTACATGCATATGAGATTTTGGTACTTTTTCAATAGGAAGGA
>JALTMZ010000038.1 GCA_027001105.1 Thermococcus sp. | reverse complement strand
GCCTAATATATAATGTGAGCTTATGTTTGATTGGTGAGATTTGTGGAATATAGCAGAATTGAAAAGATTTTAGCGAGCGCTTTTGTCTTGTTCCTCCTTTTAGCGAGCATAAATTTTCTGGGCGAGCTCAATAGTGTCATTGAAAGACCAGATCTTCGAGATTATGATCTAAGTATGTGTCTAAAGAGCTTTTAGAAAACCAGAGCAGATTGTTAGTCATGTTTAAGCATTTTAGGAACCTATATGAAGAAGCAAAGACCAATTTGACAAAGGCGAATGAAGTCTATATTTTCAAGCGTGAGGAATACAGGGTTGCTTTAGAGAGCGGCAATGTCACAGAGGAAATTAAAAATGAGTATTTAAGGGCAAAAGAGGAATATGGAAAAGCATATTTGGCTTTCCAAGCCATTGAGAGGGCATATGTAGACATAGAGAAACAGCTAAACAGCATTAACCAACAGATTGATCAGCAGAGAGAAAAGGCTTATCAAGAGTACAAAAATGCATATTCTGCTTACCGGGCAAAAGTTTTGGCTTTGAAGCTTATTTTTGTAATTCCCATATTTTTGGCTTCGTTTCTCATATTCAGACGTTATAAGAACATCTATGCCGTATCCTTAATTGCTTATTCTTCACTCCTGTTCGCTTACTTGATAGTTCAAGCAGTTTGGAACACTTTTCAAGTAATCGGCTTGAGCCTTTTTGGTGCTGCAGCAACAGTTTTAGCTTTATACTACATCAGAAAAGAATACTTCAAGCTTGAAAAAGTTTACAAGCGTAGAATTGGGCAAAACAAGTGTTATAGTTGTGGATTTCCAATAAAAGACGATTATATATGTTGTTCGAATTGTGGAGCAAAACTGAAGGAGAAATGTGAAAAATGCAATGCTATGAAGCCAGTTTACTTGCAATTTTGTCCTTACTGCGGAACATCTTTGGGGGAGTGAATTGCCCTCTCCAGCTCCGGTTTTAGGATTTCCAGTATTTTCTTTTTAACTTCGTCAACTCCAAGTCCGTCTTTAGCCACAATCCTTATGGGCTCTACCCCTCTAGCTCTCAAGAACTCTTCCGCTTTCCTTATCTTTTCTTCATCAGCCACATCAACTTTGTTCAAAACGACTATGAATGGGAACTCTTTGAACTCCTCGTAAATCTCCTCGAAGAGATGCATCTGCTCCTCAAGTGGGAATCCACAGTACTCCGATGGGTCAAAGATGTAAATTATCACTTTTCCAAGGTGCTTTAGTGCTAAAATTGCCTGCCTTTCTATTTCATTGCGCTCACTCAGAGGTCTGTCAAGCAAACCAGGGGTGTCTATCACCTGATACTTGAGCCAGTGCTCCTCAAACTGCCCAACGTTAATTCCCTTGGTTGTGAAGGGATAGCTTGCAACTTCTGGCTTTGCATTTGTGAGCTGCCTGAGAAGAGTTGACTTTCCAACATTTGGATGTCCGGCTATAACAATGGTTGGCAGGCTGAGGTCAATAACTGGCAAATCTTTCAAAACATCTCTCGCCTTGTTGAGATACTCCAAGTTATCTGCTATGTCTTTAATGACGCTTGCAACCCTTCCGTAAAACTGCCGTCTAAGTTGAGCAATCTCATTTGGGTCTCTTGAATATCTAACCTTTTCCACATATCTTTCTTCAAGCGTTCTTATTGTCTTTATTGCCCAATTCACAGACGCTAAAGCCTTATGAAACATCTTCCTATCCACAAGTGTATCGACTAACTCTTGAT
>JALTMZ010000037.1 GCA_027001105.1 Thermococcus sp. | reverse complement strand
ATTGAAAGACAGATGAGAGAATTGGGTGCCGCTATCCACAGTATTGACCTGGTCGTTGCCGGAAAGGAAATCATTGAGGAAACAAAGACTCCCCAGGACTAGTGTTTCTGAAAGATTCATCAATATTTGACTCGAATTCATATCTTTCAAGAGTATCAATCCAAAAGTATCAATGTAATATGGCTCGGTTTGAAGACCCAAATAGTATGTATTCATAGGATTCACAGCATAGAACTTCTCGTTTGACAGATTGTTTTTTAGAATGTACTCTTTTAGTTCGTCTCTCATTTCTTTGCTATGCACCGCCCAGATGAATTTTAGCTTCCCTTGGGGGTACTGATAAACTATTCCATAATCTGCAATTAGCAGAAAGACCATGAAGATAGACAACATGCCGTATAGTTGTTTCTTGGTAAATTTAACAGAGCTTAAAAACTCAAGTAGAAGTAGATATAGCACAAGCCACAAAGATATTAAAAACCTGTCATTTGGCAAGGTAGGAGAGAGTATAAAATACACAAAAAAACTAACAATAAACAGTGTCTTTAGATGCTGACTAATGGGGTTTGGCTTAGAATTTAGGTCAAGTGTCCACACAAGAAGGATAACAGCGACTAGTAATATTAGCGGAACATTTGCAATCATGAGATCCAATGTGTTGTTGTAGATATGGCCAAACTTGTCCCCAATATACATGAATAAATTTATAATTGGAAAGCCTCTTCCCCCTTGAGCAAGATAAGTCTGGTGGATGTAGTCTCTGCTTATTATGATTCCTAATGTTCCTTCAATAATAAATTTGGGAATCAAAAAAGCCAAAGCGAGTAAAATTGCAGATTTTATGTTTTTTATTGAAAAGACTACAAGCTTAATTAGTTTGTCTGTATAAGAGATTTTAAAGACATATACTGTCAAAATTCCCCATATCGCAAGCAAAAATGCAGAGGGTATTATCTGCCCATAAACCTCTATTTTATGCAAACCTGGAACGATCATCAGCTTTCTTACTAACTCAGATGGCCACATAAAAATTGCTGACATGGAGATAAGAGTTATTAAGATGTAACTAACTAACTCTATGAATACTTGTTTTTTGTTTAATAACACTTTGCTGGCATTTTTAACGTGTTCAAAAATTTCTTGGTTGAGGGAGAAGAAAATTGTAAGATATAAAGCAACAGCAAAGGGAAGTATCGTAAACTTGGATGTACTTCCTATCCCAACCCAGAAAAGTGAAATGTAAGCATATCTAAGATTCTTCGTCTTTGCATACTTTACAAAATAATATAAGGATAGTAGGGTAAAAAACTCAATTGAACTTTCATGGAAAACCAAAGGATTTACATGAATTAACAGGGGATCCATAGCCAGCAACCCAGTAAACGCAACTCCCAGTTTCCAGTTTTTAACTTCCTTTCCTATATAATATGCCATAATTAATGATAAAAATCCCAGAAATACAGAGAGTAGTCTGCCACTCACGTAATTATCTCCAAATATCCTGAGCCAGAGAGCGAGCATGTAATAAAAAAGAGGCGGATGGACTGCATAAACATCTCTGTAGGGTAAATAACCTTGATTGATTAGTCTTGCGATCATGAGATATGTGCCTTCATCATAGTCAAAGTACTCATTCATATGACCAGAAATCCCATAAAGACGGGTAACAAAGTAATACAAAAAGATAATTATAAACGCCAATGCCCTCTTATTTATTGATTTAACTTTTCTCTTCCACATCATCCTCCCTATTGAGTAGACTGCTCACATATTTTTTAGATTTTTCTTTTGGAAATCAACTTAGTTCTTCACTTTATCCATGCCATTACTGTGACTTGACACGGGAAAAGAGGGTCAAGTTCATTTTTAGCGAAATATCCTACAAAGTAGTTACGGTCAAATCCATTTGCGTCCACTACCTTCTCCCATCCAGTGCATAGAGATACCCTTATCCTTCTGATTTTTGATACCTCTCCACCAATATATACATCAAGACGATACTCTCCTTTGTGGTTTCCTGTTTTATAGTATTTTAGGTTGACAGATACATAGAAATCACATTTTGTTGCCTTGCATCCTGGAGGGTAGCTATATTTTGCCTGCCATTTTATTTTTTGAGGAGTTTCTTCGACCACTGGAGAAAGTTCCGGGTCTATATAAATAGTTCCGGTAATGGGGACTTCTTTTGCGCCGGATCCGGCATACCTAACAACTACAGTCACAAGTATAACAATAACGGCAATAAGAATCAAATATTCCAAAGAACTCTGCCCCCTTCTCATAATCCCTATCCCCCAAATTGTGTTAACCTTTTTACATTTTTATCTAACTAAATATGTTATTCTTTCTCGCACTCACAGGGATTTTTCCCACAATACGGGCATCGGTTGGGATATTTCTTGAGAGCTGCTTTCTCAAGATCAACACCAGCTAAGTTTGCTAAACTCACAAGCCAAGCAAAAACATCAGCAAGCTCTTCCTCTATATCTTCTTTTTTTCCTTTCCTTAAAGCCTCAGAAAGCTCCCCCACTTCTTCAACAAACCATAGGAAAGTCCGCTCTAATCCTCTCTGTGAATCTCTGTGAAAGTATATGTCCCTTATCATTTGCTGAAACTCTCTAATATTCATCTTATCACCTCTCAAAGGCTCCGTGGTGGAGGTTCATCACCCTTCAGTGCAATTCGCTCTCTTCATAGCCTAAATTAACCTCCATGTTGAGGTTTTAAAGTTAACTATGCAAAAAAGCTTTAACCTTTGCAGTATATTTTTAAAAAAAGAGCACTGGTGAGTGATATGGGGTTATTTTCCTTCGGTTCTAAAAAGGATAAAGTCAGAAAGATGCTTGAGACTAACCAAATTGAGGCGGTGGTGGAGCAAGCATTAAAGGATAAAAAAGTTATTAATGCCCTCTTTGAGCTTCTTAATGAAAAAAATCCTGGTATTGTTGGGGATTCTTTGTTGGCTCTTACGAACGTTCTTGAACGGGATAAAAACTTAATCATCAGGAACCTCAAAATAGAGCATTTCCTCAAAAGTTTTGATCTTGTCAAGTCAAGAAATCCCTATGTAAAAGAAAATGCAATGGTGTTTCTCAGCTTTTTAATTAAAGAAAACCCAAGCTTATTCATGGAATTTAAAAATGATGTTATTGCCAAAACCAAGGATGTTCTTCTCTCTGGAGACAAAAATGACAAAGCTTTTGCCCTTTTAATGATCAAGGAGTTCAGAATAGCAGAGCTGAAACCATATGTAGAAGAGCTGATATCTGTTCAAGAAAAAGTCATACTACCCTTTGAGGGTATGAAATGGGTACCTCTTGGTGAGATAGCAAAGGATGTATTAAAAAGGCTTGAGGGGTGATTTGGATGTTCCAATGGCTGGTATTTTTGATCTTGTTAATCCTGGCAGGTTATCTGATTTTGAAACTGACGCTGGCAATACTGAAGTGGATGGCTATGAATACAATAATAGGATTGATCTTAGTAGGCATAATCAATTTCCTCGGCATTGCACATATTGAACTGAACCTCGTTAATCTCCTAATAATAGCTGTAGGTGGGGTTGTTGGAGTTTTTATTTTGCTGGTGTTGTCTTTCATATAATCTTTCTGGCTTTTTCATGACCAAATCTTTATAAATTCGAATTCTTTTAAGTCGTTAGCGAGAGCGATTTTGAGGTGATGCTCATGTCTCACACTTCAGCTGAAATGTATGAGTTAAAGAAAAAAGTGGAAGAGCTGAAAAAGTTCAGGGGGAGAGCAACTGAACTTGTCTCTCTATATATTCCTGCCGGTTATGACCTCAATAAGGTCATGCAGCAGCTTAGGGAGGAGTACGGAACTGCCCAGAACATCAAATCAAAATCAACCAGAAAGAACGTTCTTGGAGCTTTGGAAAGGGCAATGCAGCATCTCAAGCTTTACAAGCAGACTCCTCCCACGGGATTGGCGTTATTCGTTGGCAATGTAAGCGAGCAGGAAGGTGTAAGTGATATCAGGGTGTTTGCGGTCATTCCGCCAGAACCTTTGAAAGTAAGGCTTTATCGATGTGATCAAACTTTTGTCACGGAACCCTTAGAAGAGATGCTCCGAGTTAAAGATGCTTATGGTCTCATAACTGTTGAAAAAAATGAGGCTACAATAGGTATTCTCCGAGGGAAGAGAATTGAAGTCGTTGATGAGCTTACATCAAATGTCCCTGGAAAGACAAGAGCCGGAGGACAGTCTGCCCGAAGATATGAGCGAATTAGAGAGCAGGAAACTCATGAATTTATGAAGAGAATCGGGGAACATGCCAATAAGGCATTTCTTCCTCTCTTAGAGAAAGGAGAGCTCAAAGGAATTATAATTGGTGGTCCAGGACCGACGAAAGAAGAGTTCATTGAAGGGGATTATCTCCATCACGAACTCAGGAAAAAGGTAATTGGAGTAGTTGACATCAGCTACCATGGAGAATATGGGCTGAGAGAGCTCGTTGAAAAGGCAAGCGACATTTTATCAGAACATGAAGCAATTAAGGAGAAAAAACTTGTTCAGGATTTCTTCAGGCATCTGGTTAAAGACACCGGACTGATAACATATGGTGAAAAGGAAGTTAGAAAGGCTTTGGAGCTTGGAGCCGTTGATACCTTATTAATAAGCGAAGGATACGACAAGGTTAGAGTCAAAGCCAAATGTAACAACTGCGGCTGGGAAGAACTTAAAACAATGAGTGAGCAGGAGTTTGAAGTTTACAAAAGGAAGCTTAAGACGTGTCCGAAGTGTGGAAGTCAAAATATCAGCTTTGAAAAGTGGGATGTTGCTGAAGAACTAATAAAAATGGCGGAGGAAATAGGAGCTAACGTTGAGATAATTTCCCTTGACACCGAAGAGGGTCAGCAGTTCTACAAGGCATTTGGAGGTCTTGGAGCATTTTTGAGGTATAAAATTCACTGATTCAGTCCCAGCACTTCCTCAAGAAGTTTCTTTATCTTTTCTTTCGTCTCCTCGCCGTCCATTATGTATGGCGGTCTCAAGACGGGCTTTATCGAGAATCCCCTGATTTCCATGGCAAGCTTTATGGCGGAACCAAAGGATGATGCGATGTCGTAGACCTTTGACAGCTTTGCCAGTCTTCTCGCGTGCTCGAAAGCTTCTTCAAACCGCCTTTCTTGGAATGCCTTGTAAAGAGCCAGATGAACCTCCGGGGCAAAGTTGGCGCAGGCCATTATGCCCCCGTCTCCTCCAAGGATGAGTGTGTTGAGAAAGTGCTGATCGAGGCCAGTGAAAACTTTAAAGTCCATCCTCTCCCCCTTGACGTCCAGGATGACGTCCCTGATGTGGTTCACGCTGTCTATCGTCTCCTTTACGCCGGCGATGTTCGAGTACTCCGCGGCGAGGCGTTTGATGAGGGAAACGCTGAGGGGATTGGCGCAGGAGGGTATGTTGTAGAGTATGATGGGAATATCCGTCTTCTCGGCTATCATCGAATAGTGCCTGAACAATGCATCATCGTTGAGGGGACAGTAGTACGGCGGGGCTATGACAACGTAATCCGCCCCGATATCCTGAGCGTGCTTCGTAAGCTCAATGACCTCAAAGGTGTCGGAGGACGCGGTGCCGACGAGGTAGAAGGCCGAAGTTACGAGCTCTCTGCCCTTCTCGGCCAGGAACTTTCTCTCTTCCAAGCTGAGGCTCGTGAACTCTCCCGTTGTTGCGTTGATAAATATTCCTTGCACTCCTGCCTTCTGGAGGAACTCGATGTGCTCTTCCAAAGCGGGAACGTCTATCGAATAGTGCTCGTTGAAGGGGGTAACCAGGGGGACTATTACACCGCGCATGCAACCACCGAATAAATTTAGAGGAGGGGATATTTTAGTATTTGGGAAAAAGGAAAGATACCCTTTCGCTCATCTCCGTTTTCTGATGCTAAAGACTGCCTTGACAACCAGAGTAGGGACGATTAAACTCGCCGGTCCGCAGACGCCGGAACCGCAGTCCTGACATGTGGTGGAGCTCTCGGTATGGGCTGATTCTGAAGTCGTGGAGGGCTGAACTGATCCGCTTTCGGTTCCAGTAGCTTCAACTGTAACTTCGATCTCCTCGGTTGGGGGGCCGACGAAGCCCGTCTCAGTCTTTGCCGCTATGGAGACGTAATAAGTCCCGGGTTCGAGGGAGAGGAAATAGTTATCAACGTTTCCCACCTCTATCGAGTGCCCCCTTTTTCCCCGCTTGGTATCATAGTAGATCACGTAGCCCACGATCTTCGGGCTGGTGAGCTCGCCCTCCGGCTCTATCTGATCGTTGTAGATCGTAAGCTCGTCGTAGCAGCCGTGCATGCTGTGAGGCCCATAGGGCCAGTAGCCGGGGTTCTGGCCGAGGGAAAAGTCCTTTGAGGTATCTATCGGCCCCGTGTAGTCCCCTTCCGCGACGAGACGGCCGTTTATGTAGAGCCTCTGCCCTTTCGGACCCCAGTTCACCGCTATCTGATACCATGTGTTTGGATCCCAGAGCCACAGAGGCTTTTCCGAACTCCAGCTGAGCAGAACCCCATTTTCTTTGGCCTCCGCGCTGAGTGTTGGCCTGCTAACCGTTGGGTATCCAGCGGAGTGCCATTTTGACCCGTCCCATATGTTCCATGATATTCCCTGCCCTGGCTTTTCGGGGTTCATCCACGAGATGGGCTGGAGCGATATGTAGAATGACCCGTGGTTGGCCGCCCTCCAGCCTATGTTGTCAAGCAGAAAACCTCCTGCAGGGGGTTTGTATTTCCCGTAGTCCTTCCATCCCTCGTGCCTGTAGGAGTAGAGTTCGTACAGATCCGCCGGGGGTTTCCAGTAGAAGACTATGGTGCCCTTCTCCCGTGGGAGGATGTTTCCACTGTACGTGACGTGGTCGTCATCACGGCTGAGGAGGGCGCACTGTCCGGTGTAGCCGGATGAATACTTGGCCCTGGCGGTGCCCTTCGAGGAACCGTCGAGGGGGTCATGGAAGACCACACCTGTCTTAGGGGGCGTTGTGGTGGTTGTGGTTGTAGTTGTGGGGGATGTTGTCGTCTGCGGCTCCAGGAGAACCTTTGTTTCAAGCTCCACGTCCCTGTAGCTTACCCCAAGGGACGCGTCCCGTATCTTGGGGTCCCAGTATTGCCTATCAGCACGGTTAAGAGAGACCTTCTTCGCTGCTATCACGGTTTTCTTCACCTTAGGCTGATACTCCCTCACTTCCCTGCACTCCGGGCATTCAAGGGCTTTGTTGAGCGTAAAAACTGCCGGGTGATGGCCCCATCCATCAAAATCTCCCGTGTACACTGCACCCACAACGGCGTAGCCGTCCGGAACTTGGATCAGGTCGTATATGTACGAC
>JALTMZ010000036.1 GCA_027001105.1 Thermococcus sp. | reverse complement strand
TTGTGCCCAAGATTGAGTTTCCAGAAGATGACATTGAAAGCATAGATTTGCTCGAGGAATTCTCAAAAGACGAGTTTAAGGAGCTTCATGAGAGGATAATGGTTCGCGGAATAAATGAATGGCTAATGAAAATTGGTGCTGAAGTTAATCTTGACTACATAAGGAGAGATTCCATACCCTTGGCAGTTCTCCTTGAGGTTTTGAAAGAAAAGGGTCTCTCGATTAAGGATGTGTCTGACTGTTACATTGGCTTTAAGCGCGACCACGTAAAAATCAAGCGCTTCGTTCCAATAGAGCCTCTCCTTAGGCTTATAGGCTACTATTTGGCAGAAGGTTACGCAAGAGAAAGCGACAGTGTATATCAGATAAGCTTCTCAAATGGGGATGATGAGATTAGAGAAGACATTAAGCGTGCTCTTAGGGAGGCTTTTGGAGATGGCTTTAGAATCTACGAGCGTGGAGAGAAAATAACTGTTGGCTCAAGGGTTATCTATCTGCTCTTCACCAGAGTTCTAAAGGTCGGAAAGGGAGCTAAGGATAAAAGGATTCCGGCATTTGTCTTCAAACTTCCGAAGGAAAAGGTTAAGCATTTGCTTCAAGCTTACTTTGAAGGTGATGGAAGCGCATTAAAAACAGCCGCTCGTGTAGTTGTTTATAGTGTCAACAAGCTTCTCCTTGAGGATATTGAAACTTTACTTCTGTCCAAGTTTGGTATCAGAGGATATTACACCATGGACAAGAATGCCAATAGAGGCAACGCTCGCGGAAGGCTCTATCATATTGAGCGCGGAAACAAGCCACCGGTATCTAAGGTATATGCTCTCAACATAGCTGGTGAATACTACGACCGGTTCTTTGAGGAGATTGGCTTCATTAGTGAGCGTAAGAACTCTGTTTATGGCTTACACAAGACTAGAAATCGCGTTAAGGATAAGCACTTCACTGAAAATGGGTGGCTCCTTAAGGTCAGGCGTATTGAATACATCAAACCAAAAGAAGAGTTTGTGTTCTCTTTAAACGCTAAAACATATCATAACGTTATAATAAATGAAAATATTGTAACACACCAGTGCGACGGAGATGAAGACGCTGTCATGCTCCTCCTTGATGCATTATTGAACTTCTCCCGCTTTTATTTGCCAGAAAAACGTGGAGGAAAAATGGATGCTCCTCTCGTCGTAACTACAAGACTTGACCCAAGAGAAGTTGACAGCGAAGTCCACAATATGGACATTGCCCGTTATTATCCGCTCGAATTCTATGAAGCAACGTATGAACTTAAATCTCCGAAGGAGCTTATCGGAGTTATTGAAAGGGTTGAGGACAGATTAGGGAAGCCAGAGATGTATGAAGGCTTAAAGTTCACCCATGACACCGATGACATTGCTCTTGGACCAAAGCTGAGCAAGTACAAGCAGTTGGGAGATATGGAAGAAAAAGTTAGGCAGCAGTTGGCTTTAGCTGAAAAAATCAGAGCAGTTAACGAGCATCATGTTGCTGAGACGATAATTAACTCTCATTTAATTCCAGATTTGAGAGGCAACTTAAGGAGCTTCACGAGGCAGGAGTTTAGATGTGTGAAGTGCAACACCAAATATAGGAGACCTCCTTTGAGTGGAAAATGTCCAAAATGTGGCGGAAAGATAGTACTGACGGTCAGCAAGGGTGCTATTGAAAAATACCTTCCCACAGCAAAATTGTTAGTTACTAATTACGATGTCCTTACATACACGAGACAGCGTATATGCT
>JALTMZ010000035.1:1438-7374 GCA_027001105.1 Thermococcus sp. | reverse complement strand
AGAGATACTGGTTGAGCTCAGCGGCAGCCCTAACAACTTCTTCAGGATTAACTTTTCCCCTTGTAATGGCGAATAAAACTTTTCTCACTTTGTTTGCGTAACCAGCCGCTCTAACAAAACCAGTTAAGAGACGTGGCATGTTAACCACCATATTCTTTTTATTGTTTAAATTATAAATCAGTATCGGTGAACTGCATGAATATCCTGATTTTTGGACCTCCTGGAAGCGGAAAATCCACACATTCTCGAAAAATAATTGAAAAATACAATCTGGTATATATCTCCTCCGGCGATATAATTAGGGGAGAAATAAACAAAGGTACTACACTTGGAAAAGAGATGGAGAAATATCTTTCACAGGGAGATTTAATCCCCGATATTGTTGTTAATACTCTTGTCCTCTCAAGACTTAGGAGAACACGAAACAACTTTATAATCGATGGATATCCCAGAACTGCAGAGCAGGTTTTGGCATTGGAGAACTATTTATATGATCATGGAATTAGGCTGGATGTTGCAATTGATATATTCATATCAAAGGAGGAAAGCATTGAAAGAATAAGTGGAAGGAGAATATGCAGTAAGTGCGGGGCAGTATACCATGTCCGCTATAAACCACCAAAGATCCCAAACACGTGTGACATATGTGGTGGGAAGATCATCCAGAGACCTGATGATAAACCAGAAATCGTTTCAAAAAGATATGACGTTTATATAAAAAACATGAGACCAATAATCAAGTTCTATAGAAAACAGGGGGTATATGTCCAAATTAACGGTCATGGGGGAATTGAGGAAGTGTGGGAGAGAATCAGACCGCTTTTAGATTATATCTACAACAAAGAGAAAAAGAGAAAGGAGCATGAATGACAGAAAAATCTTTTATTTCAAACAACAAACTTGACTTGGGTGAGTCTTGATGAAAGTGAAGTTTTATGCAACATTGAGAGACCTAACCGGAAAAAAAGAGATTGAAATCAGGGGCGTAAAAACCGTAAAGGAGCTTTTGGACACGCTTGATAAGATGTTTCCAGGGATCAAAAAAGAGCTAATTGATGAAGATGGGGACGTTAACGGCATGATACTCGTCAATGGACACAATATTGTCCATTTGAAGCTTTGGGATACAGAGCTGAAAGAGGAGGATGTGGTACATATATTCCCCCCAGCCGGTGGTGGATAAAAGAATGGCACAGTACTTTGATAAAATTGCTCACCGCTACGATGCATGGTATCAAACAAAAGTTGGACAGTATGTTGATAGAACAGAAAAGAGGCTTATTTTCTCCATGATTAAAACGAAAAGAGGACGGGCACTTGACTTGGGCTGTGGTACTGGAAATTACACCTTCGAGCTCTATAGAAGAGGCTTTGATGTGATAGGGGTTGACCTGAGTCAAGAAATGCTCAAAATTGCCAAAGCTAAAATCCCAAGTGTTCTTTTTATCCGAGCCGACGCATACAACCTGCCATTCAAAAAAGAAGTCTTTGATTTGGTATTAAGCGTTACAATGTTCGAGTTTATTCACGAACCCGAGAGAGTTCTGGATGAAATATATCGGATATTAAAGCCAAGAGGAGAAGTCGTCATTGGAACCATGAATGGAAAAAGCTTATGGTTCCTCTTCAAGCGAGTTAAAAGCTTGTTTGTTGAAACGGCATACAGGTATGCAAGGTTCTACACTCCAAAAGAACTGGAGTCACTCTTAGCAAATGCAGGATTCAGCGATGTGGAAAGCAGGAGTGTTATATTTTTCCCATCATTTTTCCCGTTTGTTGGGGTTGCAGAGAAAGTTGACCGCAAAGTTAACAAAAACTTGAAGAATCTTGGAGCATTCATAGCTGTTAGGGGAGTTAAAAAGTGACAGAAAAGAAAGAGATAATCTTGATAACGAGAGAAAAAGCATTCGAAAGAGCAAGGCGTCTCAAACGGGAGAATGAGCTTATCTATGGCGTTAAATTCATCATAGACCATAAATATCTTCCGCTTGATATCCTAATACCTACCCAAAGAGAACTAAGTGAAGCGAAGCTGCTAATTGTTTTACAGGAGATCAAGCATGGTTATGATGCTCCTATTATAGTGTTAGAACATCAGAAGAAATATTATATCCTCGATGGTCACCACAGAGCTTATGCACTTAAAAAGCTGGGGTTTTCCCAAGTGGAATGTCTAATTCTAAAACCAAGAGAAGAAATTAAAACAAAAATTGACGAAACAGTTCAAAGGTCAAAATTAAAAAGCTTAGACGACATAAAAATAGTAAGAGACAAGCGCTAACCCTGGCTATAGATCACATACTCTTTGTCTGCTATAAATACTGGCTCAATTCTCTTGCCTCTTATAATAACTTTATCGGCACCGTACTTCTGCTTGAGCTGTTCTATATACTGAGCAAAGACTTGAGGCATCTCCACATCTGCTGTTATCGTATTCACACCGGCTTTTACTGAAATGCCTTCTTTAACTGGGACATACTTTATGATGTCCATATATGGCTCAAATGCTGCATTCTCGTCCTCATTGTTTGTTCCTTGTGTTCTGATCAGATAGATAATTGTAGCCCTCAAATATAGGCTAACTGTGTAGTCCTTGTCAAACTCTGCTTTTAATGTGAGCTTACCGCTTTTTCCCTCTGGGACAACATAGATTGGGTTGGAAAGTTTGCCATTGAATTCTGGGGCGCTTACTAATGCTCCCACAGGGCCTTTTTGGATGAGTACAATCTCATACTTAGTTGCATTTGGAACATTAAGCATTACTTCAACTGGTTTCTCATTCAGATGATCAATGTTAACATTGGTTGCTATTGTTTCATCTGCTATTAGCTTTCCACTCTTGTATGCTCTGAGCTTTATTGTTGCATCCTTCACGTCTCTACCAAAGGCTGATATGTAGAGTCTGGCTTTATACTCTCCAGGTTCAAGCTTTTTGATAGGACTCCACGTTCCATTTTTATAAACCTCTATCTTGTAAACTACAAACGGGTGGAACTCATAGACGTTAATGTCACCCGTTGATTTAACAAGCCGGAAGTTTGGAACCCCATTTCCTCCTAAAAATGCCATCCTGATAAAGTTGCTGAAGGCTATCTTGTGATATGTAAGAAGAGCATAATTGGGGAATATCCACACGATACCGGGATATGTTCCCTGTTCCCTGACTACTTCTCCGGTCTGAACAAATATGGCCTGTATAGGTTCAAGCTGCTGATTCCCAACCTGGATCACGACCTTCTTTTTCCCGTTTTCTGTGAGGACTCTTATCATTTGATTTTGATTCAGAACATAGAGATTGTTCCCATATTTCTGGAAAGGAAGTACCATGGCAAGATTGTCTCTTTCCTTCCTGCTTATTGCTCCACCAAGATAGCTTATCGCATTAAATTTGAAGATATCCTGAGTCCACACTATGAAGTAGTTGAGCTCCCAGCTTTCAAAGTCGACCTCACTTTTTGTTCCATCATTTGCGAGGAATCTTGCTAAGATGTAATCCCTATCCCTTGCATGCCCTCCATCAGCAGGAGCTCTCCTATTACCGAGAAGGCTCGACTCTATCCAGTACCCATAGTCCCACCATGAAGTGGCAGTTGAAAGCTTGGGTGTATTTTGGTTCAGCCACTTTAATGTTTCTTCCCAAGATGGTGTTACTGAGCCCGCTCTTGCCATGGCTTTTGCTTGAGAATTCATGCTTGTTGCACCAACTACTGGAATTGGAATAAAGAGGATTATTAGAAGCACAGCATACAAAGCCTTCGTGGATGCTTTCTCCTTCATGTTCTCAACAAAGCTAAACAGCTCTCCTATTAGTATCCCAAATACCAAAATGACAGCACCCGAAGCTAAGAACAGGAACCTCACCGCAGTCCACATTAGGTAGAGGGACATTGTATAGTAAATCAGTACAAATAGTTGTTTTTCGTTGATTTTTCCTTCTCTGGACAAGCTAAGCACAAAGCGAAGTGCCACTGCTAAAATCCCAAGCAGAGAGATTAAAAATATCATTCCATCCGATGATTTTACTGCGTAATAACGTGATACATCATTCCAAGTTGTCTTTGCAAGCTCTTGAACGGTTTCATAAACCTGAGTTGACTGATATGCTCCACTCATGAGCTTAAACAGCTTTGGACCTACATATGCGTATGCTCCAGCGAATCCCAGAAGGACTATTATTGCAACTACAGCAAATCTGTGTTTTCTGTCGGAATAGTTCAGCTTAAATCTCTCACCATAGAGCATCACCAGGGTTAACAGTACAAGTGCTATGAACACCTCGAAGGCAAACCTGATAAAGCTCCTGACGCGTATTATGCCGGGTAAAGTTAGCAGATACCCCAAAATGAGCACTGCAAAATATGCTGGGTAAAAGTCTTTGATGAACTCTTTGAATTTTTCAATTTTTCCAAAGATAAACAGAAGGATAGCATAAACGCTCCCAAAACCAAGAAGAACCATTAATCCAAATGGGGAACCGTTCCACACACTCAGAGAGGTGACGGAAAATATCACAAACAATGCTCCCCACAGATATTTCTTTCTGCTCTTTGAATCCAGATACATAAACAGTACAATGACGGCATAAAGGAACAACATCAAAAACGGTCCATCACCTCTGTTGTTTCCTGAAAATGTCCTCACAAAGTGTGCTGTGGAAAACATCATTACTGCAGCTGCCCAGAGCCCAGCCCAGTCTGAATGGAACTTTTTTCCAAGTAAATATATCGCAATAATGCTGAAGAATCCGACCAAAGGTGGCCAAAGCTTAAAGACCGCTATTTCGCTATATCCAAATATGGAAAGGAATTTGTACAGCAACGCCGGTAGCATGTAAAGTCCAAGGGGTTCAGCTATCTTAGATCCAAAAGGTGCATCCGCCATCATATAGTATTTTGGTATCCATTCTTTTATCGTGAGCTTGTAAATTTCAAAATGATAGAATGTGTCAGGATCTATGAAGTACTTGTAGCTTGCTGTCTGATATCTGATTTTGAAACCAATTAACGCAAGAATCACGACTAAGATTGGAAAAGCGTACTTTCTGAGTTTGTTAAAATCGAATGATTGTTCGGAATGAGTTTTTTGTTCTCCAGATTTTTCTTTAACTTTCGTCTTCACCATTCAAACCACCTCATTCAACGGTAACGGATTTTGCCAAATTCCTTGGCTTGTCCGGATCATTACCCCTCAGGACCGCTAAGTGATATGCTAATAGTTGCAGAGGAACTATATAAACTATAGGACTTAGAACTTCATCAACTTTGGGCATCTTTATCAGAGTATCACTCACTTTTTTCAGCTCTTCGCTGTCTCCCAAGCTTATTATCAGTGCTCCTCTGGCTTTAGCTTCTTGAATGTTGGATATCATCTTCTCCAAAGTTTTTCCACTTGGTGCTATTGCAACTACGGGAACACCCTCCTCGATCAACGCCAGAGGGCCGTGCTTCAGCTCTCCAGCGGAAAGTCCTTCCGCATGTATATAGCTTATCTCCTTGAGCTTGAGTGCCCCTTCGAGGGCAGTGGCAAGGCTTATGCCCCTTCCAATGTAAAAGAAGTCCCTCTTCTCTTTAAGACGTTCTGCAAGATTCTTTATTTTGTTTTCGTACCCGAGAGCGGCTTCAATGTACTTTGGCATATCATATAACTCCGCTTCAATCTTCTGAAGATATTCCCTATCAGCGGTGTTGAGGTACTTCGCAAGTGCAATCGCAAGCATGCTAATAACAGTCAACTGGGTTGTGTATGTCTTCGTTGCGGCAACGCCGATTTCTGGTCCTGCATGGGTGTAAAGCACAAGATCGCTGAGCCTTGTAGCCATGCTTCCAACAACGTTTACTATACTGAGAACCTTTGCATTTTTCTTTTTAGCCAACTTTAGTGCAGCCAAAGTATCTGCAGTTTCTCCGCTTTGTGTGATTGCTATAACAAGGGTGTCT
>JALTMZ010000035.1:0-1428 GCA_027001105.1 Thermococcus sp. | reverse complement strand
TGTCAATCGTCTCCAGGTTTCCATATATAGCCTCTTTTACAGCTTTTGGCTGTTCATGAATCTCCTTAAGCATGAAGTGCTCATATCCCTGTTTTTCTGCCATTTCCAATGTCCAGTTAATTTCGTGGACTTTCTTTTCTTTGACTTCCCCTGTTTTTAGATCCTTTACAACAAAGGAGTCTTTTGTCACGACAGCATATTCTCCATCATCAAGGAACACAGCCTTATTTGTATACGGTAAAAATGCGGGAATATCTGAAGCGGCAAACATCTCTCCATGCCCAATCCCTAAAACGAGCGGGCTCTCATTTCTAACAAAATACAAATGCTCCCTATCATGAGTGTATATTATCCCGAGGGCAAAAGAGCCTTTAAGTCTTAGCAAGGCATACCTAAGGGCATCTTCAAAGTTATTAAAATCCTTCAGGGCATCTTCAATTAGATGGGCGATAATTTCAGTATCTGTATCACTTTTGAACTTATGCCCCTTTCTGAGCAGCTCATCTTTGAGCTCAATATAGTTTTCAATTATTCCATTGTGAACCACTGCAATTTTGCCAGTACAATCAGTGTGCGGATGAGCATTGATATCATTTGGAATTCCATGTGTTGCCCATCTTGTGTGCCCTATTCCCCTCTTTCCGGGCATCTGAAGAAGCCCAAGCTTTTCTTTAAGCTCATCAATCTTTCCAGCTCCCTTTTTGATGTAGAGTTTCCCATCTTCTTCAGTGACAATGCCGACAGAGTCATACCCTCTATACTCTAACCTCTTCAGACCATCAACAAGAACATTACATGCTTTTCTTTCACCGATGTATCCAATAATTCCACACATGTGCGATCCCTCATGTGATCTTTTTACTCCCTTTTGTTAGATGCTTTCCTGAATTAAAAGAGTTTCTCTAAAACCATTTCAAAACTGTTTTTAAAGTAATTTCTTAAGGTTTTGTATGGTGTAGAACGGTTTAGCATCCTTCCGCTGTATAACAGCTCCCGTTTCTGCCCCCTGATATGTTCACCAATCTAAATGGTTGATTTCTCATTTATCTGAGCTCCATCAAAAAGCCTATATAATCGAACCCTTCAATTTCTTCGGGTGGGAGAATGGACAAAAAGCTCGATGAGTTCATAGGGTCTCCAATAAAGGTAAGACAAGATAAAGCCAGAAAAAATAATAAGAAGAAACGTCTTCGAATGACCAAACTTGACAATTTCCTTCCAGAAGAACACATAAACTATTTCAAGGCGTTAAGGATTGGGTCAAAACGGATAAGAAATGTTAAAATTAGTGAAATATCTAACGAGGAATGAAGAAATTTTAGACTTTAATTGTTGCCTTGGTAAGAATAAAGAGGGGATAGCAATGGATGGTGGGAATCTCCTGAAGCTGATATTTACTTCAAGACTGCGGCGTGATCTAATACTGGC
>JALTMZ010000034.1 GCA_027001105.1 Thermococcus sp. | reverse complement strand
GTCCAGAGTGTTTTTGATGTAGAAGGGAATGTCAGAGAGGACGAATTCTTTTACGGGATCAAAGATGACTGACAGGAGCTTTACATTATAAAGAGACAACATTTTCTCAAGAGTCTGATTATAGTCTGCAAGTGAATGAACCATAGTGTACAATCTGGAAGAGTCATGCATGTGTTCAGGGGCGAGATCCAGAAGATTTAGCAGGAGTTTGTTGCCCCTCTCGCCACCATTGATTGAGCTGGCAATCTGTCCGAGTTTTTCAGAGTATCCCGGAGGGAGAACCTCCTGAGGGAGGTTGGCAACAATAACATCATACTTTTCCTGCATTTCCTTCAAGCGCTTCATTATAAATGCTCCAACCTTTTGAGCGTTCTCAATAACCTTTTCCTCCTCAATTATCTTCAGGGTAGCATAGGCTGCTGCTGAAATTACTGGATTGGCAGCTGGAGTCAACAGTGCTGACCCGCTCGTCATGTCCATCAGTTCAGCCTTCCCTATAACCCCGCTCAGCCCCATTCCGCTGGCAACTCCCTTCCCAAAGGAAATGAAGCCTGGCTCTACTTTGAACCACTCTGTTGCAAACCACTTTCCGGTTCTTCCAATGCCCGTTTGAACTTCATCCATTGCCAAGAGAATGCCGTGTTCATCTAAGACCTTCTTCAGCTCTTTGAAAAAGTTCTCTGGTGGAACAACTATCCCGGCATCGCCTTGAATTGGCTCCGCTATTAAAGCGGCAACTTCATCTGGGGGAACTACATGGGCTAAAACATAGTTCTCAAGGTAATCCAAAAAGCGATTTATCAGCTCATCTGGTTCTTCATATCCGTTGATCCCCCAGATATTACGATAGGGATTTGGATATGGGATCCAGACTACGTTGGGAACTAATGGTGAGAATCCTCTCTTCTGGGAACTCTGGAACGCTGCTATTGATGTAGCACCGTAAGTTTGCCCATGATAAGCTCCGATGAATGCTATGAACCATGGCTTCCTTGTGGCAAAGCGTGCTACCTTCATAGTCAAATCCATTGCGTCACTCCCGCTTAAACCGAAGAGTATCTTTGGATTTTCAATTGGAGCTTTTTCTGCTAAAATCTCTGCAACTTCTATGGCTCTTTTGCTGTAGGTATAGCCTATCATGGAGTGCTGAATCTTTGCTACTTGCTCTTGAACTTCTTTTACAAGCTTAGGATGGGCGTAGCCTGTTGAAGCTGCAGCAGCTCCAGCTAAGAAGTCAATGAAAACATTCCCATCAACATCCTCTATCAATGCTCCATATCCTCTCTCGGGTACAACGGGAAAAAGCTTGACTCCAAGACCGGAAGAGATAACCTTCTTTTCTCTCTCAATGAGTTCTTTTGCCTTCGGTCCTGGAGGTTTAACAACTATCTTTGGAAACTCGTTAAAACTCATTAAAAATCACCTCGAAGATTTCAGAGGGAAAATAGAAAAACAAAGATCAAAAAGCGGAATCTCATGGATTCTCTTTTATGAACTCGTCAGTGTATTTCTTGATAACACTGTAAAGCACCAGCAAGCCGACCAGGTTTGGTATTGCCATGAGCCCGTTCATCATGTCTGAGAATGTCCACACGCTCTCAAGAACCGTTGTTGCACCTATGTAGATGAAAATCACGAAGAGTATGTTGTAGATTAGGTGAAGCCTTGGATACAGTCTGGCGAACTTCTCGGGATCTCCTTCAATCCACTTGGCTAAATACATGATATTCTGTCTGCCATAGAAGTTCCATGCAAGGACCGTTGAATAAGCGAAGAGTATGACACCTATAACAACCATTACTTCACCAATGTGTCCAAAGGCCCTTGCAAATGCCTCCTGTGTCAGTGCAGTGCTTGTTTTGCCGGTTTGCCATGCACCTGTAGCTACAATTGAAATTCCAGTCAGTGAACAGATTATGATTGTATCAATGAATGGTCCAAGCATAGCAACGTGTGCCTGTCTTGAGGGATTATCTGTTCTTGCAGCGGCGTGTGCCATACTTGCTGTTCCAAGACCTGCTTCGTTGGAGAACAGACCTCTTGCCACACCCCACCTTATGGTTGTACCAACTGCACCACCGGCAACTGCGCTTCCGGTGAATGCATCCTTGAGGATCAGGGAAATTGCACTTGGTAGCTGTCCGGCGAACTTAATCCAGACTCCTATTGCGAATATGAAGTACACTATTGCCATGAACGGCACCAACGCCTCTGTAAATTCACCGATTCTCTTAATTCCACCTATCGTGACTATGAAGGTGAGGATTGCGAAGATTATTCCTGTAACCCAGTGTGGGACGTTAAATGCAACTTCCATACCAAGTGCCAATGAGTTTGACTGTGTCATGTTTCCAATACCGAATGCTGAGATTGCTGCAAAGAGCGCGAAGAGAATTGCAAGCACTTTTCCAAGGGTGGGCAGAGAGCTTTCCTTTTGGAGGTACAATGCGAGAATTGCAAACAAGATGGCTATTATTACCGCAAGTATCATCAATCCACCGCTGAGCTTTGTGGCTTCATATCCGATGAAAACAGCAAATATCAGCATGAAAATTGTTGCTATTGTTCTGCCGGTTTTAGATACCTTTACTTCCGCAAACCCCCTCTCCAATGCGTTGAATGAACCTCCAATCATTGTCCCATCTGGTAACTTGCTTCTAAATGCAACACCTAAGAGACCTTCTGAATACCTTGTTGCCATACCAACCAGAGCAGTCATCCACATCCAGAAGAGGGCTCCAGGACCACCGAGGTGAATTGCAGTTGCAACACCAGCGATGTTTCCGATACCTACAGTTCCGGCTATAGTTGCCATCAATGCCTGGAATGGTGTAATATCACCTTCACCCTGCTTCTTTCTTCCTTCAAATAGGGTGTATCTAATAGACCATCCGAGTCTTCTGAACTGTATTCCCCTAAGCACTATTGTTAAGAAGAGACCTGTGCCCAAAAGCAAAATCATTATGGGTGGACCCCAGACCATACCATCCAACCAGTTAATAAACTCCATTATTGCTCCCATACAGACACCTCCAAACATAGTTTATTAGTCTTGCATTGTCCTGTACTGTAGGGCAGGGTTTTCTGCATCAGTGTACTTTACAAACTTATCTTAGTATCGACAAAATATTTAAGAGTTTTGGCTATTTGTTGAAATTGAGCTCAAGTAATTTTTACATTGCTCATGTCAAATTAGATATGACAGGTATTTTTGTGAACAATTGTAAACCTCAAGAAGGATAAATTATATATTGGAGTGTGGGCTTAGGATCATATTAAGGGAATGATGAGTCTGGAGCCCCCTGAAAATCTGTGATGAAGTTTCGCGGGTCTGACCGGTGTTGTTCATGCTCAAAGAAAAGATATGCAAAGACTTGTATGAGGAAATCGAACGGTTGGAGCGTTCAATAATTGAGCTTGAGGATGAGATAATTGAACTTAAGGCCCAGCTGAGGGCTAAGACTGAGGAAGTTACCAGCCTGGCTATTGAAAATCAAAACCTAAGGTACAAGCTTGAGCGTTTGAGGCGAACTCACGAACGGCTCATAGAAATGCTCAAGAAGATGAACTTTCCGATCATCATAATCAATGAGAACGAAGAGGAGTAAACTTAATATAACTTCACCCTTCTGTTGTTTTTAAGGTGAGTTTATTTCACGGTCAATTTTGGAAGGTGATCAAAATGTCAATGGACATGACTACGAAGATGTTTAAAGAGGAAGGCTGGATACGGAAAACATGCAAAGTCTGTGGAAAACCCTTCTGGACTTTGGATCCAGATAGAGAGACTTGTGGAGATCCCCCATGTGATGAGTACCAGTTTATTGGAAAACCAGGTATTCCAAAGAAGTACACCCTTGAAGAAATGAGAGAAGCATTCTTAAGCTTCTTTGAGAGACATGGGCATGGTAGAGTGAAAAGATATCCAGTTCTGCCGAGATGGAGAGATGACGTGCTCTTAGTAGGGGCAAGCATTATGGACTTTCAGCCCTGGGTTATCAGCGGAGAAGCTGATCCCCCAGCGAATCCGCTCACAATCGCCCAGCCTTCAATAAGATTCACGGATATTGACAATGTTGGAATAACGGGGAGGCACTTCACAATCTTCGAAATGATGGCACATCATGCATTCAACTATCCCGGCAAGCCGATATACTGGATGGATGAAACTGTTGAGCTTGCTTTTGAGTTCTTCACTAAAGATCTGAAGATGAAGCCTGAAGACATAACGTTCAAGGAGAACCCATGGGCGGGTGGAGGAAACGCCGGACCTGCTTTCGAAGTCCTTTACAGAGGGTTGGAGGTTGCTACTCTTGTTTTTATGCAGTACAAGTTGGCTCCACCGGGAACTCCGGATGATCAAGTCGTAATCATCAAAGGGGATAGATACGTTCCAATGGATACCAAGGTCGTTGATACAGGTTACGGCCTTGAGAGATTGGTCTGGATGAGTCAAGGCACTCCAACGGCTTATGACGCTGTCTTAGGTTATGTCGTTGAACCGCTTAAGAGAATGGCTGGCATTGAGAAGATTGACGACAGGATTCTAATGGAAAACTCAAGGCTGGCTGGAATGTTTGACATTGAGGACATGGGCGATCTTAAAGTTTTGAGAAGGGAAGTTGCGAGCAGAGTTGGTATAAGCGTTGAGGAACTTGAGAGATTAATAAGACCCTACGAGCTTATCTATGCAATAGCTGACCACACAAAGGCATTAACATTCATGCTGGCTGATGGTGTTGTCCCTTCAAACGTTAAAGCTGGTTACCTTGCTCGTCTGTTGATAAGAAAGAGCATCAGGCATTTGAGAGAACTTGGCTTGGAGATTCCGCTCAGCGAAATCGTTGCCATGCACATAAAAGCCCTTCACAAAACATTCCCAGAGTTCAAGGAGATGGAAGATGTCATTTTGGACATGATTAATGTGGAAGAGAAGAGATATCAAGAAACCCTTAAGAGAGGCTCTGATCTGGTTAGAAGAGAAATTAAGAAGCTCAGGAAAGAAGGTAGAAACGAAATACCGCTGGAGAAGCTCATACTGTTCTACGAGAGCCACGGCTTAACGCCGGAAATTGTTAAGGAGATCGCGGAGAAAGAGGGCATAAAGGTTCACATACCCGACAACTTCTATAGCTTGGTAGCAAAGGAAGCGGAGAAGACGGCAAAAGAGGAAAAAGAGGAACAAATCGTTGATTTCGAGCTTGTGAGGGAATTACCGGACACGAGAACGCTCTACTATGAAGACCCGTTCATGAAGGAGTTCGACGCTAAAGTTCTCAAGGTCATTGATGATTGGGTTGTTCTTGATAGAACGGCATTCTATCCAGAAGGCGGTGGACAGCCTTATGATACAGGAGAGCTTAACGGTGTTGAAGTCCTTGAGGTTCAGAAGGTTGGAAAGGTGATACTCCACAGAGTTAAGGAGCCAGGGAAGTTCAAAGAGGGAATGACAGTTCACGGAAAAATTGACTGGGATAGGAGAATTCAGCATATGAGACACCACACCGGAACCCACGTTCTGATGGGCGCCTTGGTTAGGGTTCTCGGCAAACACGTTTGGCAAGCTGGCTCACAGCTGAGCACAGATTGGGCGAGGCTGGATATTTCCCACTACAAGCGCATTAGTGAAGAGGAGCTGAAGGAAATAGAGAGGCTCGCCAACAGAATTGTCATGGAGAACAGGAAGGTCGCTTGGGAGTGGCTCCCAAGGACAGAGGCAGAGCAGAAGTACGGCTTTAGGCTTTATCAAGGTGGCGTTGTGCCGGGAAGAGTAATTAGAGTACTTAACATTGAGGACTGGGATGTTCAGGCATGTGGTGGAACTCACTTGCCGAGCACTGGCTTAGTCGGCCCAATAAAGATACTTAGGACTGAGAGAATTCAAGATGGAGTTGAAAGAATTATCTTCGCATGCGGTGAGGCAGCGATAAAGGAATGGCAGAAGGAGAGAGACATAATAAAGAAGACAAGTGAAGTCTTCAGAGTTCCACCAGAAAAGCTGCCGGAAACAGCTGAGAAGTTCTTCGAGGAGTGGAAGCAGGCAAGGAAAGAGGTTGAAAAGCTCAAGAAAGAATTGGCTAAGCTTCTCGTTTACGAGCTTGAGAGCAAAGTTGAGAAGATCGGCGAAATCGAGTTCATTGGAGAGGTTGTTGAAGGGGACTTGGATCACTTAAGGGAGGCAGCACTCAAGTTAAAGAAGCCCAACAGAGTGATTGCACTCATAAGCGAAGATACAAACGCTGTTGTCGTTGCTGTTGGGGATGAAGTTCCATTTAAGGCTGGCGAGCTTATAAGAATAATAACTTCAATCGCCGGCGGTGGCGGTGGAGGAAAGAAGGACTTAGCTCAGGGAAAGATAAAAGATGTAAGAAAGGCAAGAGAAGCTTTGGAGGAGCTCAGGAAGAGGCTTTCTTCTTGATTTATCTTTATTTTGGGGGTTTTGGAAATTAAGATTAAATCTCTTCTAAAAGAAGCTGAAGAACTCTGCGCTCTTCATGGGCTTAGGGCAGTTAAGGAATTCCAAAGTAAAGATGGGAGCAGGATTGACTTGGTAATTCTTAGAGAGGATGAGAAAGTCATCGCAATTGAATTTGAAAACTCTTACAAGTGGATAAAGCAGCGCATCCTATACAATGCTGTGAAAGCTAAAAGAGCTGGATTTAATAGGCTTGTGATAGTTTACCCCTTTAACAATGACCCTTTAAGCAGAAGCTGGGTTGAAGAATATGCGAAAGAAGAATTAGGGGTTGAACTAATTCTTGTTAAGCCTGATGGCTTTCTTTCGGCATTAAAAGAAAGCTTAAAAGTCAAAGACCAGTAGAATTGTCAATGAAAACCGTCTTAACACCAAACTTCTCCCTCAAGAGAGGCATTAGTGCCTTAACACCTAAAGTTTCTGTTGCATAATGTCCTGCAACTAAAACGCTCAGCCTTAAGTCTTCAGCCGTTCTATAGTTTCCATGGGTGAACTCGCCCGTTATGAACAGATCAACATTCTTTCTCACAGCTTCTTCAATTGCAAATCCTCCAGCTCCGCTTATGGCCCCAACCCTTTTAATTTCCTGCTTCCCGAACTCATAGCTCTTCACATAGTCAATTTTCAGCTTTTCCACCAAAATTTGTGCTATCAGTGGCAGAGGCTTTGGTTCTTCAAATTCGCCAATAAATCCGATTGTAACTCCTCCATAGTCTCCGAAAGGCTCTTTGGGCTCTAAATCAAGAAGCTTTAAAAGTTGGGCATTGTTTCCAACTTCTGGGTGAGCATCTAAGGGAACATGGGCAACGTAGAGGTTTATGTCGTTCTCAAGAAGGAACTTGAGCCTCTTTTGAATGAGCCCCGTTATATAATCAACGCCTCCCCAGACTATGCCATGGTGGACTATTATCAT
>JALTMZ010000033.1 GCA_027001105.1 Thermococcus sp. | reverse complement strand
GGCCGAAAAAATATACTGGGAAAGATTGGATGTCGAGAGTATCGTTAGATATTTTATAGAATCCATACTGGAGGATAAAGAACCTCCAATAACTGGAGAAGACGCGAGGAGGAATTTAAAGATCGTTTTAGCCGCCTACGAGTCTTCAAGGACTGGAAAGACAGTGAAACTTTAGTTGTCCCTACATCTTTTTTCAATCTTGACAAAATACAACAACTAAAAGTGGTTTTATCATAACGTTTATATATCTCCTTTAAGTAAATTTTAGTGACTTAGCGTACTGAGGTGGGGGCTAATGAAAAAAGTAAAAACAATGTTTGGTTTGTTTTTGGTTGGCTTGATAGTTTTTGCAGTAGCAGCAAGTGGCTGTATTGGGGGAGAAAAAACTACCACACCTACTGGAACTCAAACAACACCGACACAATCAACAACTCCCGCTAAGATTGTTTGGGTCTCAACTCAATTAGCACCTCCTGAAGAAAGGGCTTTTGTTAAGGAAACACTTCTTGCGAACTTTAAAAAGCAGTATGGAATCGATGTTGATTTCATTCCAATGAGTTACACTGATCTTTCAACAAGACTTGCTGGTGAAGAAAAAACTGGAAAAGTTACTATTGATGTAATTGGAGACCTACACGGTGGACTTGATTACTTCAACTCCCAAGGCTGGCTCATGGATCTCAGTAAAATGCCAAAGCTTGAAGGCAGAACATTTATCACAAGCTTTGAAAAGTATGCAACAATTAACGGAAAGAAGGTCTATGTTCCATGGATGAGTGCCACATATGTTATGGTAGTCAATAAGAAAGCCTTTGACTATCTTCCTGCTGGCTTAACAAAGGACGATGTCATTAAGGGAACTGACAAATGGACTTATGATGCATTCCTTGCATGGGCAAAGAACCTCTATGAAAAGACCGGAAAGCCTCAGGTTGGTTTCCCAGCAGGGCCAAACGGTCTCTTTGTTAGATTCCTGCACGGTTACCTGTACCCAAGTTTCACCGGATATGAGGCTAAGGCATTTGACAGCCCAGAAGCAGTAACAATGTGGAACTACCTCAAGGAGCTGTGGAAATATGTTAACCCAGCATCCACAACCTGGGATGCAATGAGCGATCCACTGCTGACAGGGCAAGTCTTGATTGCATGGGACCACACTGCGAGAATTAAGAACGCAATCCAGACAAAACCCGATGAATTCGTGGTTGTTCCAGTGCCAAGAGGACCAAAAGGAAGAGGATTCATAGTTGTTCTTGCTGGTCTTGCAATTCCGAAAGGTGCTCCAAACCCAGATGCTGCATGGAAGTTAATTGACTATCTAACAAAACCAGAAACTCAAGTTGAAGTACTTAAGAATGTTGGGTTCTTCCCAACCGTTAAGGAAGCAACAAATGCAATTCCGGAGGGACCACTTAAGATACTTGCAGAGGGTGTTACTGCCCAATCATCAACTCCAGATGCATTGATTGTGATGATACCGAACCTTGGAGACAAGGGCGGTGAATTCAAGAACATCTATAAAGAAGCTTTCAGAAGAATCGTCCTCCAAGGAGAAGACCCACAGAAAGTTATCAGCGAACTTGGACCAAAGCTGCTGCAGCTATTTAAGGAGAAAGGAATAGAAGTGCCGTGAGGTGTTGGCATGAAGCTTCGCCTCCCCTATCTTTTACTTTTGCCTGCCGTTTTGTATCTCGTTTTTTTCATTGGATATCCGCTTGTTCAGGCGTTGTATTTGGCGTTTACTCAAAATGGACATTTTACCCTTGACAATGTTAGACGAACTATTGGTGATCCCTATTTCTGGCAGGCTTTAAAGTATACAATCGCCCTTGCTGTTGTGATCATACCTATCCAGCTCTTTTTGGCTCTTATATTGGCTGTTGTTATGAATAGGACATTTAAGGGTAAAGATCTTGCCCTTTATGCCCTGATAATCCCTCTTACAATAAGTGATGTTGCAGGGGGTCTGATTTGGTATACCATGCTTACCGATGCTGGATTTTTGAACAAACTTCTTCTTAATCTTGGTTTAATAACCCAACCCATACACTTTTTTGGATATGAATATAGAAATATGGAGTTCCTTGCAATAGTTATTGAGGAGTTATGGAGGGCAACGGCAATTGTCTTCGTTATTATCCTTGCGGGCCTTCAAATGATAAGCAAGGAATATCTGGAGGCAGCAGAAGTCTTTGGTGCTGATTACTGGACAAGAATGAGAAAAATAGTAATTCCATTACTTAAACCTTCAATTCAGAGTGCTCTGATCATAAGAACCCTCTTCGCAATGCAGGTGTTCGGTGTGGTATGGATACTTGCGGGCAGAGACATACCGGTTTTGGCAGGAGAAGGATTCTATCAGCTCACTTTCATAAAAGACTACGGGGTGGCATCAATATATGCGCTAACAATAGCAGCTCTCTCAATCCTCTTGGGTGCCATGTACGTTAAGTTCCTCAAGGCTGAGTACTTGGAGGTGAGAACATGAACGACAAAACAAGATTTATGTTGAAGAAACTCCTCCTATACTCTTTCCTGTTTACAGTCGTTGTATGGATAGTCCTTCCAATAATTGTGTCGATCCTCTATGCTTTTTCTTCAAAGCTTGACTACTATGATCCACAAAAGGTCATTCCAACGCACTACACAACCCAGTGGGTCAAGACACTGCTCTTTACTCTTGGAGCATGGGATGGGATTAAAAATAGCGTTATAGTTGCCATATTAACCATTATCATAAGCTTCTCCCTCGGTATACCCGCTGGCTATGCAATAGCAAAGTTCATCTTTCCAGGAAAAGATACAATAAAGCTGTCAATAATAGCCCTCAGAATGTTTCCAATTCCGGTTATGGCAATTCCATTGGTTGTGCTTTACATAAAGCTCAATCTTATAGATACTCTCCTTGGGGTTGCATTGGCTCATACTGCAATGGCATTACCTTTCGTTGTGCTAATAACCTCAAGTATATTTGCAGGTGTTTCCAAAGAGCTTGAGGAGGCAGCAATGGTCTTTGGTGTAACAAGACTTGGTGCTTTTTTCAGGATTACTCTGCCATTAGCGCTTCCAGGCTTGGCAGCGGCTGCAATGTTTACATTTGTGATGAGCTGGAACGAGGTTTTTGTTGCGTCGATATTAACTCTTAAAAACAGGACTTTGCCGGCTCAGATATTATCAATAATGGCGGGTTCGAGCGGAGGAGCGGCACCTCCATATTATAAATTCGCTGCAGCCTTCATAATGACCCTTCCAGCCATGATATTCATATTCTTCGCAAGAAAATACCTCGTAAGCATGTGGGGTATAACGCTCAAGTGAGGTGTTACCATGGTTGAAGTAAGGTTAGAAAAAATAACGAAGAAGTTTGGAGATTTCACGGCAGTAAATGAGTTAACCTTGACGATAAAAGATGGAGAATTTTTGGTCTTATTGGGGCCAAGTGGCTGTGGTAAGACCACAACACTAAGAATGATTTCGGGTCTTGAAACACCCACAAGCGGCAAAATATGGTTTGGGGATAGAGACGTTACATATTTGCCACCCAAGGACAGGAATATCTCAATGGTCTTCCAGAGCTATGCTGTATGGCCACACATGACTGTTTATGATAACATAGCCTTTCCATTGAAGATAAAAAAGTATCCAAAGGAAGAAATCGACAAGAGGGTAAAATGGGCTGCTGAACTTCTTCAAATAGAGGAACTTTTAGATAGATATCCGGCACAGCTAAGTGGTGGTCAGAGGCAGAGGGTTGCAGTTGCAAGGGCAATTGTTGTTGAGCCCGATGTTCTCTTAATGGATGAGCCTCTTTCAAACTTAGATGCAAAGCTCAGGGTTATGATGCGTGCTGAAATCAAAAAGCTTCAAGAGAAGCTTAAGGTCACAACTATCTATGTTACCCACGATCAGGTTGAAGCAATGACAATGGGGGACAGAATTGCAGTTATGAACAAAGGACAGCTTCTCCAGGTTGGACCTCCTGTTGAGGTTTACTCAAAACCAAATTCAATATTTGTCGCCACTTTCATTGGAGCTCCAGAGATGAACTTAATGGATGTAACTGTTAAAGAAACTGACAAAGGCATTGCCCTTGAAGGGGAAGGGTTTGAAATTCTGCTTCCAGAGGACTTGGGAGAATTTTTGAAGAATTATGTGAATAAAACGGTCGTATTTGGAATAAGGCCCGAACACATGACCGTTGAGGGAATTTCGGAGGTTCTCCATGTTAAACGGAAAGCTAAGATTAAAGGTACAGTTGACTTTGTTGAGGCGTTAGGAACAGACACAATAATTCATGCTAAAGTTGGGGGGAAAATTATAAAAATTAAAATACCGGGACATGTACCAATTGGGCTTGGAAGACCCGTTGATATAATCATCGACCTTGACAACATTCATGTTTTTGATAAGAGCACTGAAAAAGCGATAATCTGAGGGATATTATGAGCGAAAAGGAGCTTAAAGGACTCCTCAGAGAACTTGGATTCAGCGAGTATGAGGTTAGTGCATACCTTACTCTGATAAAGGAAGGTCCATTAACGGCTGGGGAGCTTGCAACTCTCTCAAAAGTTCCCCAGCCGAGGATATACGACGTAATTAGAACTCTTATGGGGAAGGGATTTGTGATAACAATCGGTGGGAGACCTAAAAAAGTGGTTGCAGTTAATCCAGAAAAGGTCTTCTCCGAGATTGAACGTAAATACGTCAGAAAAGTTAGCCTGGTAAAAGAAATGTTGAAGGAGATTTACAATCCGGGGGAGGGGGAGGTAGGCAACATAATTGTCGTGAAAAGCAAGATAACATTTGAAAAATATGTAAAGGATGCGATCAAAAACGCCAAGAGACACATTTCTCTTGCTCTCCCTCTTCCTTTCCTGAAGAGAGTTCAAGATGATCTAATAAAAAAGAAAAAAATGGGGGTCGAGATAGATCTATTTGTATATGGCATTGGTGAAGTACCTCCAGTTGCTCATAAAATTAAGATTAGGGAAGTTCCGGATCCCTTTATCCTGATTCAGGATAAAGAAACTGGGATTTATGCTCCAAGTGAAGCATTAAACTCAAAAACTTCTGGACTTCATGGCTATGCCATGATAATCAAAGACGAGAATTTGCTGTTCATGTTTGACAGGTACTTTTACCATGCCCTCTGGCCCACTGGAAAGACAGTGTATGAAGAAGAAAGAAAGCTCATCCTTCCAAGGGAATACATTCACATAAGGAAATTGGTCAGGGATATACGGCTCTTCAACTTAATGAACTCAAAAGTTAGGATTATAGGAAAGTTTGTTAAAAGCAAGGAGCCTGTAGAGATTGAAGGTAGGATAGTGGATTATTATGAAGATAAAGCTAAGGTTATTTCTAATATCACCGTTGAGACTAAAGATGGGAAAAGGTATGTGGTTGGTGGCTGGAATTCCTCTCTTGAAGATATTGAGGCTGATTTGATAGTTATTGAAGGAACATAACATGTCTCAAGGAAAAAAAGCATTAAAAACAGAGAAGATTCAGACAATCAGGGAAACTAAATCCCAAATTGCTTTTTCTGGATCTTTTGCTTTTGTAACTCCGCTTGCTAAGAGGACTCCAACTGTTCCGAGCTCTAACGCCTTTTTGACATCTTCACCTGTTGAAATTCCCGCACCACAGAGAACCTTTACATCTGGGTTGACCTTTTTAACAAGCTCAACTGTGTCCGTAATGACTTCAGGTTTTGCTTTGCTCACCGGTATGCCAGTTCCGATAAGTTCTGGAGGTTCGACAGCAACATAATCTGGATCTAATGCAGCAACAGCCGCTGAGACCTTTGGATTGTTTGAACAGACCATTGTCATTAAGCCAACTTCTTCAGCTCTCCTGATTGCAGCCTCTAAATCAGCCAAAATCATTCTGTTTTCTGAATGATTTAACAGAGTTCCAACAGCTCCAGCCTCTTTAACGGCCTCTGGTAGAACGTGACCCGTATGACTGCCGGGCTTTATTGGATCAATATGCTGGGCAAAGACTGGAATCTCAACCTCTTGAGCTATTCTGTAAAGGTCAGCTAACTGCGGAGCAACTACAATTGTTATCCCCGTCTCCTTGTAAACCTTTTCAGCGGCTTTAGCTATTTTCAAGGCTCCTTCTCCAGTGGCTTGGGCATATGTTTTAAAATTGATTGCAATAATCGGTTCCTTCAATTTCATATCAATCACCCCAATTCGATAGATAAAATAAAAATGGAAAATTTAAATCGTCCAATCAACTCCCAAAAGTTCACTGTAAGTGTCAAGCACTCTCTTGAGGTATTCTTTTGCAGTACCGACTTTGTCTTTCTTGAACTTCTCTGCCCATTTTTCGTTTCCAAACTCTTCTGCACCTGCGGCAACTAAATCAACAACCCTCATACTATCCCAGAATACAGGCTCGTAACCAGCTTTCTTTGCATAATTTATCAATCTCCTCAGTTGCTTCTTGGAGTGCTCTTCCATTTCAACATTCTCACCGTATGCTTCGAGGAAGAGAGCTTTAAGAACTGGCTTCATCCATCCCCTGTGGAATCTGCACCATCCAACGTTATCGTACCAGAATTCATAGAGAGCACTTGCCACTATTTTGCTTGCTAACTCTTCTGGCTCAAGGAAAACGCCAAACTGATAAAATGTCCAGTATCTCCCTTGGATCGGCAATGGAATGTAATTTCCTATAGCCCAGTACATTGTTGGGCAGATTTCTCCGTCTTCGCCAAGGGGTGTAAAGACTGCATAGTCCTTGAAGCTTTCCCCATATTTCAGCCTATCTTTGAACTTCTCATCAAGTATTGCACTTGCTTTCCTCTTTCCTAAGCCAAGGATCTTGGCAATTTCTGTTTCTGCAAAAGCTACTCTATGGGCTAATTCTGCAACAAGCCTTGCGTTCTTTTCACTGGCTTCAACGGGCTTTAAAATCAGATCATCTTTTGTAAAGTCTGGTTTGCCGCTTAGTCCCACTTCCTCTGGCTTGAGTAGCCCCCTATAGACAAGCTCAAGAACCCACGAGGCTAAGCCACCAAACTCGATGGCATCAAAACCCATAGCATCAACCGCATGGACACTTATGTCGCTTGCATAGATGTAAATGCTCCCGCTTAATGGCCCATTGGCTTCATACGGCTCATATTCAACGTGGTGCCCTCTGCGGAACTTCTTACATACAACTGGACACGGTTCTCCACAGGTTGTCCAGTTTTTGGTCTCTATCGCTTCCTTGTTGAAAGGCTCCCAGTAGTGCTTCATTATGTTCTCATGGATTTTAATCCTCTCTTCTTTGTTAATGTAAGGCATCTGCCAGTTTAGGATTGGGACAAAGTCACCTTCGGCTGGATAGTTTCCTCCAAATGTTCCACCGGTTTTTAGCTTGGGGTTGTAACGGTACTTAGTCGTTTTTTCTCCGATAATTTGAAAC
>JALTMZ010000032.1 GCA_027001105.1 Thermococcus sp. | reverse complement strand
TTTATTCCCTTTCTCAAAAATCCCCTTGACAATTAATTTTCCGTTGACTTTCTCCGTAGTTTGGTATTCATTCTCCTTTTTCTCCTCGCTGAATCCAAGAAGATGAATCAATCCCAAAGACTCAAGGAGATGATAGGCGGAGATTCTTTTCTGAGTTCTGTCATGATTCCCTTCAACGGCAAAAACCGGGATGTTGGCTTCTTTTGGAATTGATAAAATATCAATAGCATCTTTAATGGTTTGAGGGCTTGGATTGCTCCTGTGAAATAAATCTCCAGCTATCAAGATAAAATCAACTTTCTCCTCAACTGCTTTTTTTATCGCCATTTCAAAGGCTTCTCTGAACTCTTCAGCTCTATAGGGCAAGCGGTACTGCTCAAATCCAAGATGGACGTCAGCAATGTGAGCAAATCTAAAGGTCATACTCTATCCCCTCATCCTCATAAATCTGCTGAATTTCTCTCTCCCTTTCTTCTTCCTCAGCCCTCTTGAGCCATCTTGAGACAACTCCTATATCTTCACCACCGTAATCTCCGCCTTTGGATTTGAAGTTGTGTATTTTGACCAAAGCAGGTAGGGCAATTGCTTGACCAACTATTACAGCCTCACCTTTACCGAGAGAGGCAATATCTGAGAGCAAATCAGAGCTCAGTTGCTCACTCGCTTTGAGAACATAATCTTGGTCTTTTGGATTCACAATCCTCAAAATTATCTTCGTGTTTGTTTGACTCAAGACATCCTCATTCAGCTTATTTGGTCTTTGAGACACTATCCCCAACCCTACACCAAATTTTCTACCTTCTCTTGCAATCCTGCTTAAAATTCTCACAGCATCATTGTGTTCTCCCTGCGGGGCAAGGATGTGAGCCTCTTCCACAATCAGGAGGATTGGCTCAGCGAGAGCCTTGCTCTTGGCCTCAATATCCCTCATAGTTTTTTCAAGCTCTCTCATTTCTTCCTCAAGCTTTGAAGTTCTGGCAACTCTGCTTTCTCTCAATTCTTCTTTTATGCGTTCAAGCTTCTTCCTTGCTTTTTCATAATCCACCCTCGCCTCAAATATAGCATGCAAAAGCTTGCCAACGACAACTTTCATCTGCCCCTCATCTAAAGGACCTAAATCGATAACATTTGCTTTACCCGGCTCAATCTGGGAAATTAAATCCTCACTCGTCAATAATGCTCCATAGTTTCTCAGGAATCTTCTGATTCTTAGAACAACTCCCCTTAAAGTATCAACTCTCTCCGACTTGAGTTCCTCAGTGAGGTAACTCTGCTTTGCCCCATCCCAGTATCTTGCCTCCTTGTGTCTTATCCAATCACTTATTGTTTCCATAAGCTTTTCGATAATCTCTCTGCCGCCAAGATTAGGATACTCATGCTTAACGGTTTCCCAAGCCTTAGCTAAGAATTCTCTCTGAATTGTCGCATTCTTTGCAACCTCAATCAAATCAGCCAATTCTTCACTGTCCATCTCCTCTGGTCTTATTTTAGCTTCAATTATCTTGACATACTCTTTTCCGGTATTTGGAAGCTTTAACTTAATGTAATCCCCGTGAGGATCAAGAACAACAACTGTGCCCCTAAGCTTTTCAACAATCTGACTAATCATCACAGCTACAGTATTTGACTTACCAGCACCTGTAACAGCTAAAATTGCAAAATGCCTTGAAACGAGCTCATCAGCATTCAGATAAATTGGAACACTCTCTCTCAAAAGAAGATTTCCAACCTCTATATACCCAACTCCGGGATTGTATATTGCCCTGAGAACTTCGTCGCTTAAACGATACACCTTTCTACCATTGGGAATGGGCACTCTATTTGGCAAAACCTCAATTTTTTCTCCATTAATTTTAATTTTACCGAGGATTCTTACAGTAGCTATAAGTTCTTCATTAGCTTCAATGCTGTCCCCATATTGTTCTAAATCCAATTGAAGAGCATGATAGGTGCTTTTTCCTCCACTAAGAAGCCAGTTTATATTTTCGAGCTTTCTAATATTGCCAATAACCCATTCACCCTCCCTATTTTGAGCAACGACAAATTCTCCGAATCGTAATTCAGCGTCTGGCTGAGCAGAGAATGTGTAGTTCGTGACAGTTGCCTCACCTCTGACTATACCAATGACCTCTTCTGTTATTTTCATATTATCACCTTCTCATAATTACTCTTGATGTGAATATAAATCTTTGTCAATAGACAAAAGGAGAAATCAGCCAGGAATCCGCTCATCATCTTTTCATCAGGATCAAGGGCACTCATCACTGAGCATAGCTCTTCATGGAATCTTTTAAATCTTGCTCCCAAAATGTTAAAAGTTCTTGGGGAGTAAATTAAAATATGAGTGCATCTTCAAGAGACCTGCCACAGATGAAAAGGATTCCGCTGAGCTTAGTTGTAATCAGACCTGCAAAGCTTTTTGATTTGCCCGAGATAGTTAGGATTGAGCATCAATCATTCAGAGAGCAGTACCCAAGAGGACTCTTTATGATGTTCTTAGAAAACAACCCAGATACTTTTTTGGTCGCTGAGTACAATGGAAAAGTTGTGGGTTATGTTATGGCATATCTAAAGCCAGATTTGGAAGGACATGTGATGAGCATAGCCGTTGATCCCCTTTACAGAGGAAACGGGATAGGTAAGGCTTTGATGATTTCAGTTATTAACAAGCTCATAGAAAAAGGAGCAAAGTATATAGGATTAGAGGTTAGGGTAAGCAATGAAAGGGCTATAAAGCTTTACGAAAGGCTTGGATTTAGAAAGGTAAAAAGGATCATCGGCTATTACTCAGATGGAGAAGACGCATACTACATGGTTTTGCCAGCAAACGAGTGGAGGGAGGGGAATTGAAGGAACCAATAGCCTTTTATCTCAGCGGAGAAAGGGTTTTCAGTGAAAGGGAGAAAGCGATAAACCAGTTTTACAACAAGCGGTATTTTGGAGAAGTTGTTAATGGGAAGCTCTTCTTATCCTTGATTGAAGCCGCGTATTTGATGGACAGAGGAAAGATTAAGGTGTTCGACGGGAACAGAGAGCTAAGCCTAAAAGAGCTTTTTGATTTGGGAAGGAAGAAAGACGAGCAGTTCGATCTGAAGTTTTTAGTGTACAAAGATTTAAGAGATAGGGGGTATGTTGTAAAAACTGCCCTCAAATACGGCTCTCACTTTAGAGTTTACCGCAAAGGCATGGAGGAACATTCAGACTGGCTTGTTTGGGTTGTGAGTGAGAGCCAAAAGATGTCTCCAAACGACCTAACGGCAAGAGTTAGAGTTGCACATGGAGTAAGGAAGAAAATGATCATGGCGGTTGTTGATGAAGACAATGACATTGTGTACTATCAAATTGAAAGGGTGAAGTTTTAAAATCAGATGTCAAGCTCTCCAAATTCCCTTTTTAGGAGGCTGAGCTCTTTTTCATCAAAGGCACCCATCTTTATTGGAACCACAATGATCGTGTTGTTCATGACTGCATGATCTTTCAAAGCGGTCAAGAATTTAAAAACTGGTGTAAAACCATTCTCTAATACAAGGTATTCCAACCCGTCAAGCAGTATAATCTTTGATGTGCTGTCCCGTTTCATGAAATCTACCAGGGTATGCAGCAGAAACTCCAGACGGTGCGGGTGAACAGTCTTCCCGCCTTCCACCTTTGTGAGCCACAGAATTGGAGTTTTTTCTAAGTTAAGTCTTTTTCGTAAGATATCCGGAGGGACTCTTGATATTATAACCCCCGCACGGCACTTCAGCAAATTCAGAAACGCCGAATACCCCTTATCAATGTTGCAGATATAAAGTCCGGGAGAGGCTTTAACTTGAACCCTGCCATTTTCAAGCTCGACTACAGGTGTGAGGGTGTACTTTGTGGTCAGCGTCTTTATTAGGTGTGCCCATCCCAGGACAATGAAGAGAATACCAATTATAAATAATATGTTTCCCAAAAGGTTTAACATAGATCTCTCAGAAGATGTAATTACAGTTAGTCCCGTATCTCCCAAATCCAAGGGGAGGAATACAAATTTTGCAAAAGTAGATATTATAAGTCCCAAAAGAATATAATCATAGAACTTCTTCAGTCGAGGATGATGCTTTATGAATACTGATCTGTATTTGATGCTGAACGCCAAAATAATTAGAAGGGCTACTTCAATCGCTACAGCAATAAATGCCCCAATTAATGTCATTTTTCTCACCTCCTGTATATAAAATTCCCCAGTAAAAATATAAGATTTTATGCGGAAAAATAGACACTGTTACTCAGAAAAGTTCAGAAAAGTAGAAAAATATAGAGATGAAAGGTTCGGAATTACTTCAGGAAGCCAGTCTTCTTTCCAAGGTCTTCAAAGGCATCAATAACATATTGCAGGTCTTCTTTGCTGTGAGCTGCTGAAGGTTCAAGTCTGATACGAGCGGTTCCTAATGGGACTGTTGGATAAACGATTGCCTGTGCAAAGATGTTGTACTCCTCGTATAACCTCCTTGAGAACTCCTGAGCCAACTTCTCATCATAGAGCATTACCGGAGTAATCGGGTGCTTGGTGTTTCCAAGGTCATAGCCTAAGTCCCTTAAACCTTTCTGGAGGAAGTGGGTGTTGTCCCAGAGCTTCTTGACAAGTTCATCACTGTGCTGAAGAATCTCAACGGCAGCTATTGCAGCAGCGACGTCTGGTGGATTTAATGCACTTGAGAACAAGAATGGTCTTCCTCTCTGTTTCAGATACTCAATAGCCTCCTCAGAACCTGCAACATAGCCACCAATGACACCAAATGCCTTACTCAGCGTGCCCATTTCAAAGTCAACTCTGTCGTGGAGCTTGTAGTGGTCAACGATACCCCTTCCGTGGTCTCCAAGGACACCTTCACCGTGAGCATCGTCAACGTAAACCATTGCATCATACTGTTCGGCTAACTCAACAATCTCTGGCAATGGTGCAAGGTCACCATCCATGCTGAATACTCCATCGGTAACAATGAGCTTCTTCTTGTAGTTCTTTGTCTCCTCGAGTTTCTTCTTTAAGTCCTCCATATCAAGGTGCTTGTAGATAACCTTTGGTGCACCGCTCAAGCGCATGCCGTCGATTATGCTCGCATGGTTTAGCTCCTCACTGATAAACACACCGTTGTCCTTCTTAGTTATCAAGGCACTTATTGCACCCAAGTTGGCATTGTAGCCGCTCTGGAATAGGATTGCAGCCTCTCTCTTTTTAAACTTCGCAAGCTTTTCTTCAAGTTCAACGTGGAGCTCCATTGTTCCGGCAATTGTTCTTACTGCTCCAGCACCAACACCATAGTCAAGAATAGCTCTTATTGCTGCCTCTTTAATCTTTGGATGTGCAGCTAAGCCAAGATAGTTGTTTGAACACATGTTCAAAACTTTCTTTCCATCCACGACAACCCATGGACCTTGGGCACTTTGAAGAACTCTAATCCTGACGTAAAGACCTTTTTCTTTAAGCTCGTTTAATTCCTCGGTAATCCAGTCAAGCTTCCCCATAGAAACCACCAAAAGAAATTAAGTTTCATGGGTATAAAAGTTTTGCACTAATTGATAACTGTCACTCTGACAAGAGGTTTAGGCGAATAAGTAGAATGATGAGTGTTGCTAAAGCTATTGTCAAACTCTCATTTGATACTCCAACATAGCTCCCCCTTGATCTGGATGGATACCCAACGAGGATTTCATATTTAACATTTATCTTTGGTGAGCTTTCAAAGATAACAATTCCAGAAACCTTTATCCCAAACCCCTTTTTCCTCACAGGATACAGAAACGGTATAACACCTGAGAAGAAATCCAAAAAGAAGTGCATTCCAAGCCCAAAGACAAATAGCCAGAGGTAATGGTTTTGGATGTAAAACGAAAGCATAAAAATCGGTATAATAAACAGAAGGGAGTGAAAATAACCCCTATGCTCTTCAAAAAAGACATCAAAATCAGGGAATATAGCACCAAATACAAGAACAGCAACCGAAGCTAAGCTTGGACTTTTGCTGATGGCCAAAAATGCAAGTAAAGGAACTGATGCATGTTTTAGGGGATCCATCTTATCTCCCAAAGTTTTTAATATCTCAAGGCATAATAAACCTTTAGCTCACGATGATGGGTGATAGCTATGAGCGAAGAGGTCAAAGAAGTTAAAATTTTGGAAAAACCATGGGTTGAGAAGTACAGACCACAGAGATTAGATGACATTGTTGGACAAGATCATATAGTTAAGAGGCTCAAGCATTATGTTAAAACAGGCTCGATGCCCCACCTTCTATTCGCTGGCCCTCCCGGTGTTGGAAAAACCACTGCAGCTTTGTGTTTAACAAGAGAGCTCTTTGGAGAGCACTGGAGACACAACTTTCTTGAGCTAAACGCTTCTGATGAAAGGGGAATTAATGTGATTAGAGAAAAAGTCAAAGAGTTTGCAAGGACAAAGCCAATTGGTGGAGCAAGCTTTAAGATAATCTTCCTTGATGAGGCAGATGCCTTAACACAGGATGCCCAGCAGGCATTGAGAAGAATGATGGAGATGTTCTCGAATAACGTTCGCTTTATATTAAGCTGCAATTATTCGTCAAAGATCATTGAGCCGATTCAGTCAAGATGTGCAATATTCAGGTTCAGACCCCTTAAGGATGAAGACATTGCAAAGAGAATTAGATTTATAGCGGAGAACGAAGGACTGGAGCTAACGGAAGAAGGGCTCCAAGCACTCTTATATATAGCCGAGGGCGACTTAAGAAGAGCAATTAACGTTCTCCAAGCCGCTGCAGCACTTGACACAAAAATTACAGACGAAAATGTGTTCCTTGTTGCAAGCAGGGCAAGACCAGAAGATGTTAGGGAAATGATGCTCATGGCACTGGAGGGTAATTTCCTCAAAGCAAGGGAGAAGCTTAGAGAAATTCTCCTTAAGCAGGGCTTAAGTGGAGAAGATGTTCTTATTCAAATGCATAAAGAAGTGTTTAATCTGCCAATAAGCGAGCCCAAGAAAGTTGCTTTGGCCGATAAGATTGGAGAGTACAACTTTAGACTGGTTGAGGGAGCAAATGAAATGATTCAGCTTGAGGCTTTGCTTGCCCAGTTCACTCTGCTGGGCAAATGATTAGGTGAGCACGATGGATATACCTTGGGTTGAGAAGTACCGTCCAAAAAGGCTGAGAGAGATAGTTAATCAAAGGCAGGCTCTTGAAAAAGTCGAAGCATGGACTAAGCAGTGGATTCATGGAACTCCAAAGAAAAAGGCTCTCCTCCTTGCAGGCCCACCGGGAAGTGGAAAGACTACCACAGTCTATGCCTTGGCTAATGAGTATAAGTTCGAAGTCATTGAGCTCAATGCAAGCGATGAAAGAACCTTTGAGAAAATTAGACGCTACCTCGATGCTGCATATACAATGGACATCTTTGGAAGGAGGAGAAAGCTGATATTTCTCGATGAGGCTGATAACATTGAGCCAAGCGGTGCTCACGAGATAGCAAAGCTCATAGACAGGGCAAGAAACCCCATAATCATGGCCGCCAATAAATACTGGGAAGTGCCC
>JALTMZ010000031.1:15771-25719 GCA_027001105.1 Thermococcus sp. | reverse complement strand
TGTCAATGCCCTTGTTTTTGAAAACCTCGTAACTCCAATCGGAAAGAGTCTAACTTCATGAACTCCAAAACTGTCCAAGTCATCTAAAATTTCCCCAATATCACTGACGTTGTATCCAGGAGTAAGAATTATATCAGCAATCATTCTAAAGTGCTCCACAATTTTTGGTATTAAATCAATGACTTTCCCAGCATTTCTGTTATGCATGAGCTTTATCCTAACCTCTTTTTTAGTAGTGTGAAGAGAAATCTGGATCTCATCCAAGCCAGCCTTGTATAATGATTCTATGCGCTTTTCATCAAACCGAACATTTGCGGAGGTGTCAGTAACACGAATCCACAAATCGTAATGCTCTCTTGCGTAGGCAATCCTCCTTTCCAGCTCGGGGTCGTTTAAAGTGTCATGCTTGGCAACCCGATAAATCATTTGGGGAGGATTTTGAGTGAGATAACAGAACACACAGTCGTTTCCACAAGGGCCAGCTTTAGATGAAGGGGGAATAATCAGTAAATCATCTCGCTCATCAACCATATCCAGCTCAAATTTTGTGATTTTTCTAAGTTTGTAGTCCTCTGTCAGTTCATACATGGTTAAAAGGAGAAAAAGTTGCCTTAAAAAGGATTTTGTATTTTTCTTTAAAAACCTTGCACTTTTGGAGGTGCAGACATTCTAAAAGGAGTACCGAAAAAGTTAAATAATTTTATTACACACAATAGTAAGTGATGTCGATGTACCTCACTCAAAAGAACCATCTTCGGGTGGACAAGAAGACGTACAAAACTCTCCGCATACTCTCTCACTTATCCAAAGACCTTTACAACCTTACCTTATATATTACTAAGCAACACTACAAGCTTAATGGAGCTTTTCTACCTTATACTAAAGCCTATCACTTAGTTAAAGACAGTGAATCCTACAGACTCTTGCCAAGTTAAGTTGCCCAACAAACAATAAAAATTGTGGAAAGGAACTATCGCTCCTTCTTTAGACTTTTGAAAGAAAGGAGAAAAGGGAACTACAATAAGCCAATTCACCCACCGAGGTTTTTACCCAAAGATGGACACTTTGTTCTAATATTTCCCTATCAATCCTTCAAGGTAAAAGAGGACAGAGTTATTCTAACTCTTGGCCGAAACTTTGCCAAGAAGTACGGACAAATGTACCTTGAAATTCCCTTACCAAAGAATGTTAGGGGCCACAGGATAAAGGAAGTTCGTATAATTCCACGATACAATGCTCTCTGGTTTGAGGTTGAATATGTTTATGAAGTCCAGCCTGAAAAGAAGGAATTGGATTACTCAAAGTACTTGGCTATTGATTTAGGCGTGGACAATTTCGCCACTTGTGTGGACACCACCGGGACGGCCTTCATTATTGAAGGCCGGTGGTTGAAGAGTTTTAACCGGTGGTGGAACAGGGAGAAGGCTAAACTCCAAAGCCAATACGATAAGCAGGGCGTAAAGTTTGGGAAGAGGATGGCTTGGCTTTTGAGGAAGAGAAGGAATGTGATGAACAACTTCATGAATCAAGCCGTAAACTGCATCATCAAATACTGTTTAAAGAATAAAATTGGAAACATTGTGGTTGGGGAGTTAGAAAAGGTCAAGCAAAGGACATCCTTAGGGAAAGTGAATAACCAGAATTTTCAATACATTCCATACGGTCTTTTCAAGCAAAAGCTGAAAGCCAAATGTGAGAGGTACGGAATTAGCTTCATTGAGGTTGATGAAAAATACACGAGCAGGATTGATGCCTTGGCTTTGGAGCCATTAGTGAAGAAGGAGAAGTATTGGGGCAAAAGGATAAAGAGAGGGCTTTACCAATCCTCTACTGGCACATTGATTAATGCTGATGTGAATGGTGCTTTGAACATTTTGCGTAAGGTAGCCGGCGATTCTTCTGTTAGGAAGATAGCCGGTAGTGGCCGTGTGATCCGGCCGGTGAGGGTGAGGCTACCGGCAACGGGACGCCAGATGAACCCTCACGAAGCCTCGTCCCCTCAAAGCGGGGTGGGTCACGGATAATTTATCCCAGCTCAATAACTTTGCCTACATAAAGAGGCTCAAAGGCTTTTCCAAATTCACTCATGAAAAAGCTTATTGCTTCAAATCCAGTGCAGTGGCCGGCATAAAGCTTCTCAACTTTTAGCTCCTTCAGTTTCTCAACAGTTTCTTTTAAGAGCCCAGGTTTTGCACCGATTAAGTGAAATCCGCCGATGAGAGCTTTAATTGGCTTGTTCATGAGCTTCTGAGCATGCATGGCTATGTTAATTACTCCGCTATGTCCACAGCCAGTTATTACTGCTACACTATCATCCAAGTCAAGAATTAGAGCTATGTCATCCTTTACATCATCTTTTACGAGCTTTCCGCTCTCAATTCTGTATCCAACGATCCTGTCCCACGTAACCCTTTCAATTTCTCCGCTTGAATAAATTCCTTCAATAATCTGGATGGGATCTCTGGTCAATATGAACTCTGCTCCCAATTCTTCAAGCTCCACTCTCTTGAACGGCAAACTTATATCTCTCAAATGCGGCTTTAATGCAACTCTTTTAGCAAAGATGTCTGGGTGAGCGATGATTATCAGCTTCTTTCCTTCTCTCGCTTCAAGAAGAGCTTTTAAGCCCTCTGTGTGATCGTAATGCCCATGAGTTAAGAAGAGATAATCAATATCTGCAGGCTTAATTCCCAATGCATTCATGTTTCTCAACAAAATTCCGCCATCAACTCCCGTGTCAACTAATATTTTATACCCTCTGTACTCCACCAAAGCCGAAAAGCCATGTCCTCCAAAAAGACCTTTCTTAAATCCACTGTGATTTTCAAAGAGGATTGTAATCTTCATCTTTATCACCAAAATTAGATTAGCCGAACAGTATAAATCCTTTTTTCTCGAAAAGTTTATGTTTCCAAGTGCTCAAATACTCAAGCAGTGATCTGGTATGAATTACATTGAAGCGATTATACTGGGTATATTGCAGGGATTTACCGAATGGTTGCCGATAAGCAGCTCGGGGCAGGTCATGCTGGCGATGATGAACTTTTTTGGGATTTCTCCTGAAAAAGCTTACTCCTATGCTCTGCTCCTTCATTTTGGAACCCTCTTTGCAGTACTGTTTAAATTCAGGTATGAACTGGGGAGAATTCTGATGAATCTTGTGACATTGAGATGGGGCGAGGAGGAGACGTTTCTCTTTTATTCAACACTTTTCACCGCAGTTATTGGGCTTCCACTTTACAAGACATTCAAGACAATTGTCACATCACTAAATGCTGAGGTTGTGAACGGAATAGTAGGTGCTGCCTTGATACTAACTGGGGTCATCTTGGCTAAGAGCAGAGAAAAACCCGAAGATGGATTTGGGCAGATAACTCTAAAGAAGAGAAAAAAGGAAGTTACAATTGTGGAAGCTATGGTGGCAGGTATTGCCCAGGGTGTTGCTGTTTTGCCAGGAATTTCACGTTCAGGAATGACTATTGGAGCGTTGCTTTTGCTTGGAGTTGATCAGAAAAAAGCTGTGAGACTTAGCTTCTTGATGGCAGTTCCGGCGATTTTTGGTGCCCTGTTCTTGGAGCTTCAAGCTGTAAGTGAGCCCATCACAGTGTCCTTAGTGGCAGTGCTTAGTGCGTTTATTGTAAGCCTGCTGACACTTGAGGGAATGCTCGCACTGGCAGAAAGGTTAAATTTCTCCAAGTTCTGTATAGTATTTGGTAGCATAGCAGTGGTTGTCTCGATAATGGGGGTGTTAATTTGAAAGGTGTGATACTTGCAGCTGGAAAGGGAGAAAGACTGAGGCCTTTAACCGATGACAGACCTAAAGTCCTGCTGAAAGTTGCAAACAGGGCAATTATAGAGTACGTTCTTGATAACCTCTATCCTTTCGTTGATGAATTCATAATCATCGTCAGATACCAGAAAGAGAAGCTGATTGAGTTTTTAGGTGATGAGTACAACGGCAAACCCATTACTTATGTGGAGCAGACTGAGGGCGAAGGTACTGCGAGGGCGATATACTCTGCAAAGGAATACATTGAAGGCGAATCCTTTTTGGCGGTAAATGGGGATATCTACTTTGAGAGAGAGGCAGTGAAAGCTCTTCTTCATGCATTTAGAAAAGCTGATGCTGCCCTTTTAGTTAAGGAGTTTGAAGACTTAAGTCATTTTGGAAAGATCGAAGTTGGAGGAGAGTATGTCAAAGAAATCAAAGAAAAGCCGGGAAACATAGGGGGATATGCGAATCTTGGAATCTATTTATTCAAGCCAGATGTCTTTGAATTCATTGAAAAAACTCCAGTGAGCAAGCGCGGTGAGTATGAAATAACAGACACGATTAATCTCATGATAAAAGCAGACAGAAGAGTTGCCTATGCAGTTTATGAGGGCTATTGGAACGATGTTGGAAGACCTTGGGATTTGCTCAATTTGAACGAGTACATCCTCAAGAATCACTTAAAGCATGAGATCAGAGGAATCGTGGAAGAGGGGGCAACAATAATACCTCCAGTTGAGATTGGAGAGGGGACAGTTGTTAAAAGCGGTGCATATATCGTTGGTCCGGTAAAAATTGGAAAGAACTGTAAAATTGGCCCCAATTGCTTCATAAGACCATATACAAGCATCGGCAACCACTGTCACATTGGAAATGCAGTTGAGATTAAAAACTCAATAATAATGGACCACAGCAATGCTCCCCATTTGAACTACGTGGGTGACTCAATCATTGGGGAGAATACAAACTTAGGGGCTGGAACCATAACAGCCAATCTGAGGCACGATAATAAAACGATAAAAGTCGAAGTGAAAGGCAAACTTGAAGACAGCGGAAGGAGAAAATTGGGAGCGATTATTGGACACAACGTCAAAGTTGGAATAAATGTCACCATATACCCCGGTAGAAAGATAGGAAGTAACTCATTTGTTGGGCCTGGAGTAATAGTTGATAAAAATATTCCTTCAAACAGCTTGGTTATTGTTAGGCAGCAAAAGGAAATACATGAAAGGTGAGGGGTTTTGGAAACAGCTTCAATAATAGGGATTCTTAATTTTATATCCCGATGGATACTCTTCTTGGTTGTCACATATAGGTTCATCAAAACAAGAGAAAAAGGTTGGGCACTACTCATGTTTGCATTTTTTATAAACGCCTTGGATATTGAAAGCTATATATTAGATCCACTTGGGATACAGATAAAAGAAGAAGTGTATGAAATAGCCGGCATGATTCCAAATTTTCTGATATCACTGCTCATAATGTGGGGCGTAATACACCTCAAAAGCAAACGGGCAGAGATTAGACACGTAATTGGCATGGGAGTATATGTATCCCTTGTCTATCTATGGTTGTTCTTTGCAGCAACGCCTTTTTTTGATGAGTTGCCTTTTGCTATAAGAGCCCTCCCTTCATCCCTTGCATTTGGAGTATCTTTAATATACCTTGGTATTATGCTCAGAAGGTATATTGTTAGGAAGAAGACAATCGAAGAACTTTTTCCATGGGGATTGATACTTCTTGGTGCACTTAATTTAATGTATCCTCTCATAAGAGAAATGGCAGGATTCGTCAATGTGGCATTTCTTTTAGCAGGTGTTTTTAGAGTAATTTCCGCGATTGGTGCGGTTAAATTTGCTTTTTATCCAATAATGCCACCTCAGAAAAAAAGAGAGAAAATACTTCCGAAAGAAATTTACTTGTTCACCGATAGCAAAGAGGTTGAGTATATGTTTCCCACACTATTTCTTGAGAATAACGTTATTATAATTACAAGAAAGGATCCACGGACGTTTCAGTTAGGAAATGACTCCATTATATATTGGATAACCCGAGTTAGAGAAGGAAACATCGAGGACGATCCAAGAATTCTTGCCATTTCCCCGACAAAAATAGATATCCTTGTGGACCTTGTTGCAAAAGGACTAAAGCAGGGGTATAACGTAGTCTATGTTGACGCTTTTGAATATCTCATGCTTGAAAATGGATTTAAGGCGGCTTTCAAGTTTTTACTGAGCCTTAAAGATCACGTTATCTCTAAAAATGGGACATTAATTCTTGTCGTGAAACTGGATGCGTTGGAAGAAAAAGAGAGAAAACTTATTGAAAGAGAGTTTTCAAAGTTCTAAATCAGCGCCAGAGTTCAAGCTTATCGAGGAATCTCTTTGCATATCTTAAGTCCCTCTGAAGCTCTACTTTTTGAAGAATCTGCCGTTCAATGGCTCTGAGTGCATCATGAACTGCTTGAATAGCTCCCCAAGTTTCGCCTGTTGCCACAAAAACTCCTCTATCTGTTACAACCCTCATCCTGGCTTGATACAGATGTACCCCCCTGAACTTCTCATTGAACCTTCTGATATACAGGTAAATTATTCCTTCATCACCAAGAACATCAGCGTATCCATCGACGAATTTCTTTATGTCGCTTATAATCCTCTCTCTGGTGAAGTCGCTCAGTATGTGCGCATCTCCTCCGAGCTGAAGATAGAACTTAGCCTCCTTTTCAACCATTCTGGAGATTGGGAGCAGGAGGTCTTTAACGGTTAAGATACCAACGACCTTGTTTTCTTCATTAACAACAACTAAACCGTCAATGCGGTTGTCAATCATGGTGGCAACTGCTTCCCTTATTGTCGCATCTGGGAGTATTGTTATAACTCCTCTGATCATGACTTCCCTCAGCTGGGTTGAGAAGGGAGGTATCTTTTCACCCACAAGCTCCCCATATTGTGCCTTGAATCTTGGTTTTATGAAACGGATTATTAAGTCATGGAGGGTCACAAGACCTTCAAGCTTGCCTTCTTCGTTTACAATTGGAATTCTTGAAATTGCATGGTCTCTCATTGTTGCAAGTGCCTTTGCCACTGTATCATCTGGTTTAAGAGTAATAACGTCTGTTGTCATGAATTCCTTAACTTTCCTCTTTCCAAATTCCTCCTTGATTACTCTATCTAAAATAGCCAGATCGCTAATTACACCAAAAATGTTTGTTTTATCTTCTCCAACAGGCAGTGATCTCAAATCAGTCTCAATCATGAGCTTTGCAGCATGGCTGAGATCATCACGGGGCTTGATAACAGGAGCAGGTTTATAAACATCCTTTACCTTTGCCTTAGTCGGGTCCCACTTAAGGTGGGATTTAATTATTAAATCCTGAGTGACAACACCCTTATATGCGCTCCTATCAAACACAAGAATTAAATCTGGATCTTCTTTTTCAAAGATTCCAATTGCTTCAGAAAGTGGTGCATTCACATCAATTTTTGCAAATTTGTCTGTCATAACTTCTTCTACAAGAATTCCGACCACTTCTGTCACCTCCTTACAATTTTATCTATGTTCTCAATTGCATTTAAACCTTCTCTTTGATTGGAGCTCGAAAATATTTTAGTAATAAAATGTTAATAAAGTTTTTGCTCTACAGCTCACCACAAAATATGAAAAAACACAAAAATTAAGAATAAGAGATTGCGAACTTACTTCTCACTCAAGGCAAGAATCATATCCCACATTCTCACAGTATACTCAACAGTTGGAGGATAACTCTGTATAATCGCAGTTATCTCTGCTTTTTTGCTGAATACTGGAAATTCTTTAAATAATTTCTCGAGTGTTTCTCTGTTTGGAGCTCTCCATATGGTGTAAGCCCCCGTGTCGTGGTTATAGCTTGCAAGAAACTCCACACCATCTGGAAGGTTTTCTAAAAAGGATGTGAAAAACTTAGATGCCTCCTTTGTAGCACCAAGAAGCTCCTCTTCTGACCATTTGTGGGAAACAAGATACATTGGCATACAAAACACCCCCTTCACCAAAGCGATTCCATCTCCTCGGTGATAGATGAGACACCGGAGAAGAGGATAAAATCAATGCTCCCTCAGCGCCTCCTTTCTTAAAATCTTCCTCTTCTTGTAGAGCTAAGGATAATTCGGATCCTATAATATATAAAGATTTTGATTGATGATAATCAAGATATTTGCCAAGTAATCTTTATTTTTATCAATATAAAATTTGATTATAACCAAAGTCAATCCAGACACCGTCGAACCTTTGGAAATTAGGATTGAGTTGGGATAGTAAAAGATATAAACAGACTTGTTTCAGTAATGCTTGAGCCGAGTGTGGGGTTGTTGTAATCGGTAGTTTGGAGCGCCGGGGTAGCCTAGCCAGGGAAGGCGGTGGACTCGAGATCCACTGGGCGTTTGCCCGCCGGGGTTCAAATCCCCGCCCCGGCGCCAACGCCAAGCTTTTAAAATTTTCATAAAAATTAAGAAAAAACACAACAAAATAATAAAACAATTATGTAATTATTAAGGCTCCATCCTTCTCAACAATTACTGTGTGCTCAAACTGAGACACTAATCCTCCTCGGATTTCTTTCAATATTGGGTAACTGTAAATTGCTCCAGCTTTTTCAAGCTGCATTAATGCTAACCTCAGTTGTGGCTCTGGCATTAAATCCTGCACCCATCTGTATGCAAAAGGCAGAGTAGAGAAGTTCTTTTTTATATAATTGAGCAGGATTCTTGCTTGAGGCATCCTCACAGGCCTGTTTCTTACAAACATAAATATCAATGCTGGAGGAACTTCAATAACTTGCCCAGCTCCGGTAGTTGCGAAAGGCTCTATCGCCAATACTTCCCCTTCTTTCAGTGTATATGTGTCATGAGGCCTGTAAATGTTAGGAATCGAAATTCCAGAATGCAGCTTGTATCTCTGGATTACATGCCCACTGAGATTCACTATTGGGTTGAAACCATAACCTCTTATGGTTTCTTCAATTACTTTCCCAACCTCATTTATTTTAACCCCTGCTCTCACAACACTTATAGCATTTTCAAGCGCTTCTCTTGCGGCTCTCATTAAGTCATCCTCTTTCATTCCGACTCTAACTGTAACTGCAGTATCCGCTATATAGCCATCAATGTGAACTCCTAAGTCAACTTTCAGATAATCTCCCTCTCTGAGAACTGTTTTATCTCCCTTATATGGGGTATAGTGGGCGGCAAGCTCGTTTAGTGATAAATTGCATGGAAATGCAGGCTTTCCCCCAAGCTCTACAATTCGTTTTTCAACAAACTCTGCTATTTCATACAGCGAAACATCAGGTTTTATTAGCTTTATTACTTCCTCTCTAACTTGTTTTGCAATTTCACCAGCTTTAATTAGCTTTTCTATTTTTTCGTTCATTTAACTACCCCCACAATCTTTTCATAAAGTTCAAGTGCCTTTTTCTCGGCTTTTTCCATAGTTTTTTCCTCATTTACGACAAGAATCTCTTTATTCAACATTAAAGGCTTTCCGTTAACTATCAAACCGTCAACATCTCCAGCCCTCATGGAATAAACCGCAAGGGTAATTGGATCATAAAACGGCTTGAGATGCGGTCTGTTAATGTCAATAATCATTAAATCCGCCAGGTACCCTTTTTCAATTCTTCCAGCCTTAAATCCAAGGGCTTTTGCACCGTTTTCAGTTGCAACCTTGAATACTTCTTCCGCTTTTGCTATAGTTGGATCCCAGCGGTGATTTTTCTGAGATATGGCAAAAACTTTCATCTCTTCAAACATATCAAAGCTGTTGTTACTTGCAACTCCATCTGTCCCTAATGTTACAAGAACCCCGTATTCTTTCATTTCTGGGTATGGCATGACTCCTCCAGAAGCAAGCTTTAAATTAGAGATAGGATTATGAGACACCTTAACACCATACTTGGCAAGAGTCTTTATTTCAGCCTTTGTGAGCCAAACCGCATGAGCGGATAGAACATTTTTGTCCAAAAATCCGATGCTTTCCAGGAGCTCAACGGGTCTTTTTCCGTAGCGTTTTTGAACTTCATAAACTTCCCATCTTGTTTCAGATAAGTGAATTTGAATCAAGAGTTCGTAAGCATCTGCAATTTCTTTTACCTGCTGGAGAAGTTCGGGACTGCATGAATATAGAGAATGAGGGGCTATACT
>JALTMZ010000031.1:0-15761 GCA_027001105.1 Thermococcus sp. | reverse complement strand
CTGCTGAAGTATTTCAAGGTTGCAGGAGTAAATTGAGTGAGGAGCAATGCTCGGTTTTATTAATTCATGGTTTTTGTATTTCTTTACAAGCTTCTCAACAATTTTAAAAGCCTCTTCAGGTGTTTTAGCATCGGGAGAAGGAAATTCAAAAATGGTGGTACCCAAAACTCCCCTTAACCCCAAGAGTTCTAAGGCTTCGGCAACACTGTCCATGAAAAAATACATATCAGCAACTGCTGCAATCCCAGACCGAATCAGCTCAAGTCCCCCAAGCATTGCCCCCCAGTAAACGTACTCCCTATTAATGTATTTCTCCGCAGGCCAAACAACTCTTTCAAGCCAGTCCTTAAGCCACATATCTTCGGCAATCCCCCTGAGAAAGGTCATTGGAAGATGAGTATGGGTGTTGTAAAACGCTGGAAGAATGAGCTTATCTTGGGCGTTAATTACAAAGTCATCTTTCCGAATCTCGCCATTTATGTCCTCAATTCTGTTATCCTCGATGTATATAGTGCCTCTCTTCCCATTTGGCATAATTCCGTTCTTAATTAAAACTCCCATGCTCCACCCTCACGAAAATCTTTTATTTGTTTGTGATTTTTAGTTTTGTGGTGGGCGAATGCTTGGAGTCAGAAGATACATCAATCTAACTGAAGACCTCTTTGTTGTTAAAAATCTAATAGGTGCACTGCTTCAAGGTATTGGGCTGGCTTATCTGATCCCTCCCTTAATTGTGTGGTTCTATCCAGATGAAATTATTTATGTTTACTACTTTGTAATCCCCGGAGTAATAAGCATTCTCCTTGGGGCTTGGCTTGGGAGACACGTCAAGATGATTGAAGATGTAAACCTCAGGCAGGCAATGATATCCGCAGCATTTGTCTGGCTCTTTGCTTCATTTATAAGTGTTGTCCCCTTCATGAAAATAGCCCATATGAGCTTCATTGATTCGTATTTCGAAAGCATGTCTGCTTGGACTGGAACAGGGCTAACGATGATGAGCAATCTTGAAAGTTATCCTCACATACTCCTCTTTTGGAGGTCATGGATGCAGTGGCTCGGCGGAATTGGAATTGTTTTGGTTGCCCTTACAATTCTAATTCGTCCGGGGGTTGCAGCAGCAAGGCTTTACAAGGCTGAAGCAAGAACTGAAAGAATACTTCCAAATTTGGCCAACACTTCTAAAATAATCTTCCAAATATATGCAATTCTAACCCTGCTGGGTGTCTATCTCTATTACATCAACGGAATGCCAATGTTTGATGCGGTTATTCATTCAATGACTGGCTTAGGAACCGGTGGTATGAGCTCTCACGACCTTAGCATAGGGTACTTTAATAGCTTGAGTATAGAAGCGGTTACGATCTTCCTTATGATAATGGGTGCAGTAAACTTTACGGTTCATTATAAGATGTTTAAAAACCGGAGTATAAGGCATTTTTTTGAGGATATCCAGGTAAGATACATGTTCATTTTCCTTATTCCGACAATAGTGCTGATAGGCTATTCCCTAATAACTTGGAACCACATGCAGATCGCCAAAGCGTTCAGAGAAAGTGTTTTTCATGCGGTATCTGCAATAACATGTACAGGGTTTTCAATCGATGATCTTTCCAAATATCCCGAGCTTGCAAAGCTTTTAATAGGGTTTTTGATGGTTGTGGGAGGAGGGGCAGGAAGTACGGCAGGTGGTATAAAGCTCATTCGAATAACGCTGACCTACGAAAGTCTAAAATGGACAATCCAACAGGCAATTCTTCCCAAAGGTGCGGTTATAAAGAGGAAGGTTGGTAATTACATCTTCTCAGAAGATGAAATTCAGGAGGTGTTCAGCTTTACCATGACTTATTTTGCCTTCTTGCTTATAGGAACTGTATGGGTAATGGCAAGACTCGGAGTTTCCATTGCCAATGCGTTCTTTGAGGTTGCCTCCGCTCAAGGAAACGTAGGGCTGAGTGTTGGTATAACATCCCCTGCCCTTCCTTTGGACATAAAGATACTCCTGATCCTCCATATGTGGATTGGAAGGCTTGAGATATTCTCCACACTTGTCTTTATAGTCAGTGCCCTGATGTTGATACCGAGAGTCGTGGAGAGGGAGTAAAATGCTCATAAGAGTTGAAGATCTGAGTTTCAGATACTCAAGAGCCAAGAGTTATTCCCTCAAAGATATCAATTTGAAGATAAAGAAGGGAGAATTCGTGGGGATACTTGGACCGAGCGGGAGTGGAAAGTCAACGCTATGCCTCACCTTTAACGGGATAATACCCCACTCTATAAGGGGAGAGCTTAGAGGGGATGTTTACGTAAAGGGTTACAATACAAAAGAGACAAGCGTCGCGAAGCTGTCTACAATTGTGGGCCTCGTTCTCCAGAATCCCGATTCTCAGCTTTTCAATATGACTGTCGAAGAAGAAGTTGCATTTGGTCTCGAAAATCTTGGTTTGGATCCTGAAGAGATAAAAAGGAGAATCAAATGGGCATTAAGGATTGCGGGTTTAGAGGGTCTTGAAAATGAATTCCCTCCAAACTTAAGCGGTGGTCAAAAACAAAGGTTGGCAATTGCAAGCGTCTTGGCAATGAAGCCTGAAGTTTTGGTTCTGGATGAGCCCACTTCCCAACTTGATCCTCTTGGTAAAGAGCAGGTATTGAGCTTGATAACCTTGTTAAACAAGGAACAGGGCATTACAATAGTTCTGGTAGAGCATAATACAGAGTACATCCTGAGTTTTGCAGATAGAGTTGTAGTTCTCGATAAAGGCGAAATAGTGCTGGAGGGCAAACCAAAAAATGTCTTTGAGGAGGTGGAGCTTCTTCAAAATCTTGGAATCAGATTGCCCGCCAGCGTTAGGATATCCCACAAACTAAAGAAGAAGGGACTTTTAGAGAGATCGGCACTCAGTGAGAAAGAGTTAATAAATAAGTTAAAAAGCATCATGAAAATCTAAATCTACCAGCGAGTTCTTCCTGTAACTCAGCAATCTTTATAAATGCTTCGAATCTCAGCACTGGATTCTCTATGTCCTTTAAAAGTTCCGTAGCTTTTTTTAATATTTGTTCCGCCTTCTTTTTGTCCCTCTTAGATTCGAACGCGGCTATCTTGCAGAGTGCCATGATCTTATGGAAATCGCTCTGGATGTGCGTTATGACTTTGGCTGCATCATCTTCTCTGCCTTCCTTATAAAGATGGAGCGCCAGGTACGAAAGAATTACATCCAGCTTCTTCCTGTTTCTGACGAGACTCATCGTATATGCTGCTTTTTCAAGGAGATCATTTTCTACTAACGAGTAAACTATTTCAAAAGTTACATCGTCATCTTTCAGCTTTTCAGCGAGATCAAGGCTTGTTCTTAGTGCTAAATCCCCTTCGAGGCTTTCATCAATCAGATAAAATGCGATTGCAATATCTGCAAAAATAATAGCTCTCAGCCTTTCTTCTGTTATGGAATTTGCCAGAATAACAAGCTCTTTTAAATACTTCCTAAAAGCTTCTTTTTCATGCTTCAATACATCTCCAAACTTATTAATGCTTTTCTTGGTTAGTTGAATTATCTTCTTTACGATACTTCGAACTCCAAGGAAAAGATAATAATCGTTTTTAATTCGCCTGACTTCACTTATTGCTGCATTAAGGTCTTCTCGCTTTAAAGCTGCTTCAACTAATCCGAATATAACATCGTCTTTCTCTCCTTTTGTGAGTTTGCTGAGATGTTTCCTGAATTTATTAAGTTTGGGAACCATTTTTCTTCAACTTCTCAAGCAGAAGCTCCAGATAAGACCTTCGTTCAAATCTTTCAACCCCAAGACCTTCAAGAATCTCCCGAAGCTTTTTGACTTCGTTTTTAATGTCCTTTTCTTCTTTAACGAGCTTTTCAATTTCGATGAACTTTCCCAATCCTTCAACCTCATCAAGCGTAATTGTCACACCTTTTTCAACGTAGTATTTTTCTCTGACTTTCACGATAGTCAGGACTTTTTTAAATCCTAAGGAAGTCAGTAGATCAGAATATGCATCTACGTCGCTTATGGGAACTTCTATCTCTTTTCGGGTTTTTGACATGTTATCCAGTTTAGGACCTTTATAGGTCAAAAATGCCTCAAAATGTCCGTTAAACCGTTTTATCCTAATCCGTAGAGCTTCATCAGTTTTAGAAAAATCCCTGCACGGATGCTGGTAATAGATATCCTCATGCATCTCTTTTCTCATGAATTCAAATCTCTCCCTAACTTTTTCAAAAATCCTATTATTGGCGTACCCTTTAAGCTCAATTTCAATCATTCAAATACCTCCTTAAGTTTTTTCAAACAGTTATCACAGTACTCCCTGCTCTTTAAATCTGTATCAAGGATTGAGTTGGAGAAATGCATAACACATTTGGGATTTGGGCAGTGTTCAAGACCAAACACATGACCCAGCTCGTGCATGGCTTCTTTTATCGCTCTATCTTTCAATAACTCCCCATTATTAATTTCCCCGTAAAATTCAGGTCTGAGCCTGTGTAGCGAAATTATTGCGACCTTCAAGTATGGGCTTGCCAGGCCGAATATGAAGTTTAAGCCTTTTTCGTATAAATCAGCGTCTGTTATGCCAAGGGCAGCGCCGGCTCTTAATGTGTCTTTAATTTGTGCCAAAGTAGGAAGGAATGTCCTTCCAAGAAACTGTCCCCTATTCCAGTTGTATTCAACAGAAAAGTTATCTATACCGATTTCTGAAAGAATGATAACACGCAGTCCAAACTTTGAGTAAAACTGTTCAACATAATCAGCAACAGCAACGACGACGTCTTTTCCAATTTTTTCTAAAACTATTGGAACTATTAGGAGTCTTGTCATTTTAGTCCCCCATGGAATCTCAGTAAACAGGAACATCAACCCAACATCAATAGTAACTCTGCACCAAGAAAAGATAAGGCTTTTGGAAAATAAGTATTAAGAAAATCAGGGGATTAAATTCATAGGCTTGAGTTCTTCAAGGAAATGCTTGGCCAGCTTAATTGTGTTGTCAACATCTCTCGCATCAGCCAATTCGACTTGTGAGTGCATGTATTTAATTGGAATGCTTAAAACGGCAGTTGCAACACCCTCTCTATTGATCTGCATGATGTTTGCATCTGTTCCCGTTGGTCTTGGGCTTGGCTCAACTTGAAGCGGAATCTCATACTTCTTAGCGACTTCTTCGGCGAATGCTCTGACCTTTGGATTTATGTTTGGACCAACGTCCATAACGGGACCTTTGCCAAGCTCAACGACGATTTTGCCCTTATCTCCGGGCTGCTTGGCAAATGTTACATCCATTGCAATTCCAATCTCGGGGTCAATTGCATAGCTCGCAACCCTTGCACCTCTCAGTCCAACCTCCTCCTGAACACTTGCAACAAAATATATGTCAGCTTCATGATTTTCAACAGCTCTCGCAGTTTCTATCATTGCATAAAGGCAAATTCTATCGTCCAAATAAGGAGATGCAAACCTATTCTCCGTGAGCTTTGTGAATGCGGGAGCAAATTCCATCACTGTTCCAACTTTAATTCCCATTTTTTCAACATCATCTTTTGAGTCCGCACCAACATCAACAACAATCGTGTCCCAGTCTGCGGCTTTCTTCCTCTCCTCTGGCTTTGTTAAGTGTGGCGGGATGTGACCAACAACCCCATAGAGTTCTCCGTTCTCTGTAAATATTCTCACCCTCTGGGCAACCAAGGTTCTTGGATCGACTCCTCCAATAGGAACCACGTGGAGGTAGCCGTTTTTATCAATGTGATTTACCATCAGGCCGATTTTATCCATATGTGCTGCAATCATGATTTTTGGTCCGCTCCCCTTTTTGTGGGCAATAACATTGCCAAGCTTGTCAATTTTAATTTCATCAACGTAATCCTTCAAAGCCCCAACAACAACGTCTCGAATTCCTAAAAACTCGTATCCGCTGACACCGGGAGCTTCAACAACTTTCCTCAAAAGCTCAAAGTCTACCACTTTCACCACCCCATTTAGATTCCTATCTTAGTGTGTTTAACTATGCTTAAAAGGTTTTATGTGCTCGACGAGAAATTAAAAACAAAATCAAAGCAAAACCTGCAAAAATGCCTCCTCTTCAGGCTCAAGTTCTCCAATTTCCCATACCACTTTATTGCCATCAATGCTGACTTTGCCCTTTGTAGCCCTTGCATCAACTGCATTTATCACCTTCTCATATCTGAAGTTTCTAATACCTCTCAGCTTGGGAGCTTTGACTTTAACAAAATAGTACTTATCAAGCTGCTCTTCAAGTATTATCGGCATGAAAAACGCTACATATGATGTAGTCCCAAAGAGTACTGCAGAAATGATAAAAATTATTGGCAGGTAGCCATAGCCCTTTTTCGGCTGCTCAATCTGGGTTGATGTCATATTAAGTTGGATTGGTGTTGGAGTTCTTGTCGTGGTTATTGTTATGGTGGGGGTTTCCTTGGGCTTTGGTTTTTCAGCAGTTATACTTATCTCAGCTCCTATGTACCTTGAGCTCTCAGCCTTCACTGTGATCAATCCGTATCCTGTCTCATTTAAACTTATTTCTGCTCGTCCGTTCTCGTCTGTCACCGCATAAACTCTGCCTTTTGGTCCGATCGCTTCAATGCTGACATTTGAGATCCCCTTTCCGGAAGCATCTCTGGTATATAAAATCAACGTCCCATTTTTTTGCTCCCAGTTAACAAACAACTTTTTAACCTCAACAAAGGTTTCAACAATCTTACCATCGAGGTTTAGCTTTATCTTGTAAACCCCGGGTTCTTTGGCTTCGTACTTGACAATCCCATATGGATCAGTTTTAAAAAGCACTCCCTCAATTTCGACTGGTATGTCTTTAACACCGTTCCCTTCTTTATCCATAACCCTCACATAAATTACGCCATTCTCAAAGTATGCTTCATAGGTGAGGTTTCTTCTGTACACTACAAAGCTCTTTGTAAGTGTCCTTGTGATTCCGGCAAATTCTGCTCTTAGGATTATCGTATACTTTCCAACATCAGGTTTTGGAAGGAACAGAGTATATGACCACTTATCTTGGGGATTTATGTATGTTACCCAGGAATTCCTTTTCAACAAGCCCTCTTCAGAATACAGTTCATAGCTTATTGTTCCAACTATAACTCCGTTTGAAAGAGACTTTACAATAAGTGTAGCCTCGACATCAGTGCCATAAAGGTATCTATCTCTAACTTGAATGTCAAGCTTATAATCAATGACCGTAAGGACTCTTACCTTTATTGGTTTTTCAAAAAGCAGGGCACCAACACGACCGACAATTTTTAGATCGTATGTTCCAGCTCTTGCATCATCTTTGATGTAGATGGTAAGTTCGACAGTGGTGTTTTGATTGGGTTCAAGCTTGGATATTGCCGCCATTGTGTACTGGAAGCCCTTAACGGGTCCAGAAATATATACGGTTATATTGTTGGCAGTTTCATTCCCAACATTTCTAACGGTAACCGGTAATTTTATGATATCTCCGGGTCTACCTTCGAAGTATTCCTGCGAAACGCCTATTATGATTAACGGCTGAGCTTTTACCAACGGAACGATGGGGAACATCAATACAAAAATTAGAGCAATAGCTGGCCATTTATTCACGCTTAATCACCTCATCTAAAGACATTTGTTTTCCAATTATTTCATCAAACCCTAACCCTTTATACCTTGCATCTCTCAAGCTTATTTTATAGTTTTTGCCGCTTTTTGTAAGCTGATTCGGATAAAAAAAGTACCAGCCGTTGTTTATGAACTTCACCGCAATAATCGCTTTACCTCCAAATTTTTCTGCAAAACTTACCAGCTTATTTACATCTTCTCCATTAACATAGAGTTTTTCCCTTTTAGTGCTTTTAACTTCAATGCAGAGGTAAAGCTTCCCATTTCCAGCAACTATATCAACCTTCTTACTCCCAGCAGAGCGGATAACAGCAAAACCTCCTTTTTCAAGCATTTTAATAAGTTCCCTTTCAGCACTTGCCCCCTTTCTATACCTCATACTATCCCCTCAATTTTCCACAGTTATCAGTTAAATTATGCTGGTCAAGATTTATAAGTTCTGCCGGAAAGTTCAGTGTGGTGGTGAAAATGGCAATTTATGAGTTTGAGGGAAAGAAGCCTAAAATCCATGAAAGTGCTTTTGTTGATGAAGATGCAGTTATAATTGGAGATGTTGTTCTTGAAGAAAAGACCAGTGTTTGGCCATCGGCTGTTCTCAGAGGGGACATTGAGCAGATTTATGTTGGAAAAGGCTCAAACATCCAAGACAACGTTAGTATACACACATCACATGGACAGCCGACAATAATTGGCGAATATGTGACCATTGGACATAATGCGGTTGTTCACGGAGCAAGGATTGGAAACTATGTAATCATAGGAATGGGTGCTATTATTCTCGACGGAGCAAAGATTGGCAATCACGTTATCGTTGGAGCTGGAGCATTAATTCCGCCAGGAAAAGAAATCCCAGATTATAGCCTGGTCATTGGAGTTCCAGGAAAGGTGGTCAGACAGCTTAGCGAGAAAGAAATTGAGATGACCAAGAAAAATGCTGAAATTTATATAGAACTTGCTGAAAAGCATCTTAGAGGCAGAAGAAGAATAGAGTGATGCCGAATGTTAATTTATAGGGTGATGTCTCATATTCCCCATATTTTATTTAAGCCAGTTTATGATTTGTATGAGCGCTATCTTTTGGAAAAGGTAAAGGCTAATGGTAGAATTCCCAAGCATGTGGCAATTATTATGGATGGCAACAGGAGATGGGCCAGGAAGCTTGAGAAACCTCCTTGGTATGGACATCTCTTTGGCTCTAAGAAGCTCGAGGAGATTTTAGAGTGGTGTAGAGAGCTTAACATTAAAACTTTAACTGTTTATGCGTTCTCTACTGAAAACTTTAAGAGGAGTCCTGAAGAAGTTAATGCCCTTATGAATCTTTTCGAACAGAAGTTTAAGGAATTGGTTCACGATGAAAGAGTCCACAAGTATGGCATTAGGGTTAACGTGATTGGGAGAAGAGAGCTTTTACCAGAAAACGTAAGAAAAGCTGCTGAAGAAGCAGAAAGAGCTACAAAAAAGTACAGCAACTATATTCTAAACATAGCTCTGGCGTATGGTGGGAGAAGTGAGATAGTTGATGCGATAAAGAGAATTGTTGCCGATATCGAAGATGGAAATATAACCAAAAAGGACATTGATGAGGAGCTTTTGAAAAAATATCTATACATTCCAAACATGCCTGACCCTGATATAGTAATAAGGACGGGCGGTGAGATTAGGATAAGCAACTTTTTGCTCTACCAAATTGCCTACAGCGAGCTCTTCTTCGTTGATGTATACTTCCCAGAGTTTAGAAAGATAGACTTTCTCAGGATAATTAGAGAGTACCAGAAGAGGGAGAGACGATTTGGGAAGTGAGCGGCTGTTGATGAGGGTGAAGGGACAATGAGAAATAAGCGTTATATCCTCTTTCCCTTTTTATTTGGGTTAGCTTACGGTGTAGGCATATTTTCAGTCTGGTGGATATTTAGATTGGGAAGACACTTCCCCGATATTCTTGACAACCTGATAGTGATATCCGCTAATCTTGCTCCAATAGCTGGTGGCATCATAAGCTTTTATCGTCTCTGTAAAGAGAGGCAACAAAATTGAATAAGTGAAGAGGAGCAAAGTGTTCTGACTGCAAGCTTGGAAGCACAGCGAACTTTGATCAAACTTTTCGTTAGAAAAAGTTTGTATGGAGCCGGGACCGGGATTTGAACCCGGGACCTGGGGATTACGAGTCCCCCGCCCTACCGAGCTAGGCTACCCCGGCACCCAAGAAAAGATGAGAGGAGGTTGGCTTATAAGCTTTTCTTCAGACAAGCTCCCTGCCTGTTGTTGTCATAACAAGCTTCCCATGTTTGACTCCCTTAAGACTTATGAGTCTCTCGGCAATTTTCTTTATCCTTGTGGCTTTTCCTTTAACAACCACAACTTCAAGACAGTTGTGTTCATCCATATGGACATGCAGGCTCGAGACAATTTCATTAATATAATCATGCTGCAAATCCAGGAGCTCCTTAACCACCTCAGCTTCGTCATGATTGTAAACTATTGTAATTGTGCCAGCAACCTCCTCATCACCAACCTCCCATTCATGCCTCACAATAAAGTCTCTGATCAAATCCCTAATAGCTTCGCTTCTGTTTGTGTATCCTTTTTCATCAATAATCTTGTCGAACTTCGTAAGCAAATCTTGTGGAATAGAAACTCCAAACCTCACGATCTTCTTCATAACACCACCAAAAATAGCTAAACCTAAGGGAATATTTAAAGATATTTCAGCTCAGCAGATATGTCCAGAAAAGTTGATAAGGTAACAGACCTATTTTACAAATAGGGAAATGTTATGCAGATTGACTTACGTAAAGCTGGATTAATCCTGATCGTGATATATGTTCTTGCCCTCATGCTTGCGTTTCGACCTCCTCAAGTTAAAAAGCCTGTTGTGCCGGTAAATACATACTCCCTTGAGTCAGACTATGAATACATTGCAGAACAGCTGGGATTTCTAAGTGATGGGAAAATAAGTGAACAGGAGCTTGAGATTATAGAAAAGGTATATCCTGTTTATAAATATCATACATCACTCTTTGAAGATGTCGAAATTACCGACACGGAAAAATTTGCTGAACTGTGCTGGCAAGTTACCCAAACCCTAAATTCAGTACCCCTTGCTCTCAGAGACGATATGCTGAGATTCCTCTTTTCAGATTCCCCGTACACCTTGGAGGAGTTTTCCAAAAAGGTGGAGATTTTCAATGCTCAGGTCAGGGAATTCGTGAATGTTTATTCTACTCTCCCACCGCATATCCGCACTGGGATAGAGAACTCGCATTATATATATCAAGTAAGAAGCTTAACCGAATACATTCAACTGATTAAAGAGCTTAGCATGTCTTTATCTGGACTGCCGCCAAAAATCGTTAATGCTATAGACAACATGCAGGGGCTTTTTGGAGGATTTGAACCATATGAGATTTCTGAGTTTATCTCAGGGATAAATGCAGTTAGGCATGAGATGCTGTCAAACACAACTTACAGAGAGTGGTTTATAAGGAATGCTCATAAATTCGAAATCTCTAAGGTATATGATACATGGACTGAATTCCAGAAAGAGCACATAAACGATAGAACTCCCCCAAGAATGAGAGGTAGAGTGGAGAGTCTGCCCTCAGGTGTTGTTGAAGTGTCCTTGAATATTGAAGATAACGCAAACCCGCCACGTCAAGTTAGAATCTTTGTAAACGGGAAAGAAAAAAGCAGCACCAAAATAAATACGGAGTTTCTGAGCTATATGCATGTCATTCAGTTCCCATTAAAATGGGGAAACTATACCATAACAATAGAAGCCTACGATGCAAGAGGAAACAAGAACTCCGTTAGTCTTGTACTGGCTCATTATCCCCTGGTGTTCCCCATATACTTTAACGGAAAAGGACGGTATTGGTTTCAGAATGCCCAGCTATATACAGAGGCACAAATTGAATATATGTGGAGAAAAGCCGCTGAGTTTAAACCCCTGCAGGTCTATGAAGCTGTTTACCCGGACTTGGGCTTCACTCGTTATCATAAAATAAAACTTGACGGTGCCATGAAATTTTTTTACGACGATGCAAAGCGTAAGCTCCTCAACTACTACAAAAAACCAGTCCCTTTTTACTCGATTACTCCCCTCCACATTGCATATTTCGTGAACATCTACGTCCATTCTTATGACGTGCCGATAGTGGGAACACTGGAATCGGGAATATGCGGATACGACGGAGAGACCGAAGTAGTTTTCCTGAACAACCTTTTCATGGACTTCAACATAGACGCATGGGCTATTCAAATCCCTGCAAGTTTAAGCGGAGGGAAGCTTGACCACTCCGAGGTTATCGTTATATGGAGAGTTCCTTTATTGATCGGGAGCAGTTATAGAGCATTTTATGTTCTTGGTCTTGATCCTTATCCCAAGATTCCAGAGCATATATATCCTTTTGAACCAGATTGGCCTAAAAAATATTCCAGAGAAACCATTGAACTAATGGCTCTTGGGTTGATCCCATACAGACCGGATAAGTTTGCATTAAGAGAATTTTATGAAAGATTTGGAATCAGGGTTACACCTGCGTATCCACTTAAAGACATATCCAAAGAGTTCATAACCGGCTACGAATTTTTTGCCTCTTACATAAGCTTTCAGATAAGCGATGCATACATGAAAAAACTACTTACGATGATTACTCACGGAGATTTATCAATTCTTAACGAGCTTAACAAGCTTGAAGCCGCCAGATCCCTTTGGTATCGCCTTGATGGGCATAATTTATATTCAGGACCAGGCTACTCTCCAGACTACGTTTACATTGACAGCGATGGGAACTTCTATTATGTCCATAGAAATCGCTCCAAAGCCTTTTCAACCTCATAAGGATGCTCCAAAATTATAACTCCTTCCTCTTTTAGTGCCTTTAAATGCTCCAAATCAACTTTTCTAACATATATCTTGAAAATTTGACCATTAGGAGCTTTAGTTTCAACAACGGGCTTTGAGTCAGTTGGAACTAATATCAGTGGAACCCTGCTCTTCAAAGCTTGGGAAGCGCAACAAGATAAGAGGGAATCAGCGATTCCGAGTCTAATCTTGGCAACTGTGTTTGAAGTTGCAGGGGAGATAATGAATGCATCAAATCTCCCTAAGTTAAAGGCGCCGCATGAGGGAAAGGAAAAACCCTGTTTAGATTCCTTAACAAGAGGAAACTTCTCAAGCCTATCAAAAAGTTTGTACATCTTGGCAACTTCTTCACCCGCCCTTGATAAGAAGATTTTAATTTCATGCTTATCTCCTAACTTCTCGAGAACTTCAATACTTTCCTTGAGGAGATGCCCTGCTCCGCTGATCCCCCAAGCTACTCTCATGAGATCACCAAGTTCTAAGTAACCTTTAAGACCCTTTAAACCCTTCTCTCAGTGGTGATAATATGACAATCGAAGTCCCAAACTATGGAAAAATTGAAGCCAGAGCAGTTGTTTTTGACTTAAATGGAACTCTGGGAGTTGAAGGAAGAGTAAGTGAAGAAGTTAAAAAGCTTCTTGAAAGGCTCAGCGAGAAATACATTGTAGTTGTTTTGAGTGCAGACACCTTTGGAACATTAGAAGAGGAGTTCAAAGGCTTAAACGTCAAAATCGAGCGCGTTAAGGACGGTAATGAGAAGCTGGAAAAGGCGATGAAGTATGAACCGTATATTGGAATAGGCAACGGCAACAATGATGTTAGAATGCTCGAAAATGCTGAGTTAGCTTTCTGTGTGGTTGGTGAGGAAGGGGCAACAGTTGATGCACTTTTGGCAAGTGATATTGTAGTCAAAGACGTTAAGGATGCAATATCAATGCTGCTGAATGAGAAGAAGCTGATAGCGACGCTGAGAGGATGATATATGAGTTATAAAACACTCAGAGGCATAGGGACTGCTGAACTTGTTATTAGGAAGTCTGTCTTTATAGGCTATGCATCCCCAGCGAACTCGGAGGAAGAAGCAAAGGCTTTCATAGCGAAGATAAAGGCACATCACAGAGATGCAACCCACAATGTTTCTGCTTATCTGATAAAGGATGATAAAAGCTTTGCCCTCCGTTATGACGATGACGGTGAGCCCAAAGGTTCTGCTGGAAAGCCCATCCTTAAGGTCATTCAAAACAAAGGACTTAGCAATGTCGTTGTTGTGGTTACGAGGTACTTTGGAGGCATAAAACTCGGATACGGTGGATTAGTTAAGGCTTACAGTGATGCAGCGAGTTTAGCGATTGAAAACGCTGGGATAGTTGAGATTTACGAAACAGAACGCTTTGAGGCAGTGTTTCCATACAACCTTTACCATACAGTCAAGGAAACCATTGAGAAAAATGGTGGGAAAGTTGTTGACGAAGAGTATGGAGACCTTGTAAAGTTCACAGTGGAAATAAAGAAAGGTGAAGCTGACTCTCTCATGAATCTTTTAATCGAGAAAACCCGGGGAAGGATTAAATTAAGACCTCTTTTCATGAAGAGTGTTTAAACACCCTCTCCCAAATTTTCATCGCCTGCCACTTGTCTAAGAACTCATTGAATGTTCCGCATTTAGGCGAATAAACACAAAGCGGACATCCATCTGTACATTTACAGCTCTTCAAGTGCTCAAAGCTCATCTCTATTAGTTTTTCTGCATTTTCATAGAGTATCTCCGCTAATCCAAAGCCTCCCTCATTTCCGTCGTAGATGAAGACTATTGGCTTTCCTATATGTGGGGGATTCGGAAAGCTCTCATAACTGTAACCACCAAGCTCTCTACTGTCGACATAGGTAAAGATTGGGGCAATTTTTATCATGTTGTGCTCTATTGCATGAAGTCCATTTCCAATCCCATCTTTGCTGTCAATCATTTTCTTTATAGCTAATGCAAGCTCATCATCTTTACTCTTTGCTTTCTCAAGAACATCTCCAATTGTTTTCCTTATGTAGTAGGTTGTGGCTCCTAAAAGCTCCGGAAAGAGCTTTCTCCTATCCAAACGCTCATAGATGGAAAACGCTAAATCTCCCAGATCTTTCTCAATTGCAACCCTAAAGAACTCGTGGAATTCCTCTCTGGCAATCTCTCTAATCTTATCGGGAAACACAAGCCAGATACCATCAGTTTCAAATTCCCTCTCTACGGGTTCATCGAATTCAACCTTGGCGAACTTTTCCCAGTCGAGGATTTTCCATTCTTCCTCGCCCAGCTCATCCAAGTTAACAGCTTCAAATCCTCCAACGAGAGGTGCATAAATCTCACCTTTCAATATGCCCTCTTCTTTAAGCTTGATCAGCTCTTGGAGGTAGAGATGTGTATCCTTTCCTTTAACGGCAAAGCCCCAATACCTGTGCTTAACTTTGAGCCGGCCAATATAAATCTCAACATCTTTGAACCGCTTTTTCTTGTAAATCTCAAGAATTTTGACTTCCTCACGCTTTGAGGCGAAAGTTTCAACTTCCCAAAATCGGTTGAGCTGCTTAGCAAAGATGAAGTGGAATTTTCCAATTTTCAGCTTATCTTTGGCCATGTAAAGCTCCCCTCTTGAGAAGTAAGCCATCCCCGGCAATAACGAACGATAGTACTCTGGCTTATCAACTTCTTCAATGAGATAACCTTTAAGCTTGAGCCAGTTTATGAAGCGCAGAAGATCGCTTAAGCTTTCTTTTTCCAGCAGCTTATACCTTATCCAAGGCTCATCCAAAACCAAGAAGTAACTTTCATCACTTGCCGTTCTGATTGATGAGTAGCTAAGAGCTGGTCTTAGAATTCTAAGCTCCTTCTTCCCAGTTAGTGGGTTTTCATAGAGTTTAGCCTTTTTCTCCTTTATCAGCTCTTCAGCCACAGCTTTTTCAAAATCGTTCAGCTCATCCCAGTCAAGGACTTTAAGCTCAGTCAAGAGGTAGTGGAGGTGCTTTTTGACAATCAAGCGGTTCTTTAAATTAACGGGCATGTACTCAATTATTCCTTTCTCCAACCGCTCAACAAGCTCATCCAAGTGCTCTTTGTAGTAATAATCCAGACCGTTCTTTCTAAGAACAATACCGTTTATTGCCTCCCTCTCCTTCAACCGCCCAGCTCTTCCAAAGCGCTGGATTAAAGAAAACAGCCCATCTGGAGGAATGCCGTAGTTGATTACAGCATCTAAATCCCCGATGTCTATACCAAGCTCTAAAG
>JALTMZ010000030.1:1376-1802 GCA_027001105.1 Thermococcus sp. | reverse complement strand
CCTCTAATGTTGTTAATAATGTCATCAATTATATCATCAAGATAATCAAGTTTGTCTTCAGATAAGTTTTTCTTAATTTCTTCAGAAAGTTGCTTTCTAAAAACATTTATGTTTTTTGTTATTTTTAAAAGATTATAAGAACGGGCAAAATAAGATTCAGCACCCTTAACTGATATATCTTCAGGAAACAAACCAAGTTCTTGGGCTTCTTTTAATATTATATCCATTCTCTTGCGTAGTTCTTGAGCTGCCTTTTGTACTTCTGGTATGTCAGACGTATCACCCCTTCTCATTGCTTTACCAACAGCCTCATCAAATTCTTTAAATGCTCTTGATCTGGCAGCAAGATTTGCTTTTGATATTCCTGTTCTTTCAGCAAAGTTCTTAAAGTTTTGCTCAACAGTTTGAAATGATTCTGCTCTCTCC
>JALTMZ010000030.1:0-1366 GCA_027001105.1 Thermococcus sp. | reverse complement strand
CACTTCTCTATTCTTGATATTTCTTTCTACGCTGTCTTCTTGTGGTATTCCCTTCTGATGCTTCTTACGAAGAAAAGGATCATCTCCAAGTCTTTGTCCAGCCTTGCGAACTGCTAATGAAACTGATTTTGCAAGCCTCCCTGATATACCTACTGTAAAAAACTCTGCTACTTTTCCACCAACCAGAGTTTCATCTTCCATTGTTGTTTCAACTGTTTTGGCAGCTCCCATTGACTGGTGTCTTGGTAAATCAGGAATATTATCTACTTCGTTAAAATAATCATCTAAATACCTACCTACCTCTTCAATATTTTTTTTGGGTATTAAATTTACCATTCCCCCCATTACACCACCTAATACTAAAGCGCCTCCAACATTTATAGCGGACTCTTTTGTTGTTCTTGATGGTTGTAACTGTTGCATAACACTTTCTCTTCCAGCTTCAACAAGTGCTAATTGTCCTCCGGTCTTTCCAGCTTCTGTTACGGCATTTGCTGTCTTGCCTAAACCATATAGTTTCTTTCCAGAACCTATAATTGGAATAGCTGCTGTTGGATCTATCACTCCTGCCCCCAATAAAGCAACAATTCCTGAAACACCTGAATCATTTATTATTTTTAAATTTTTCTTTCTTAAATCAATTTCAGCTTTCCTTAATTCGAGTTGTGATTTATATTGAATATCATCAAAAACTCCATCTTTAACTTCTTGCTCATATCCTGTTAAATCTTGCTCATAAGGGTTAATCATTTCTTCGTTGGGTTGAACAATATTTGTATAATTTAAAGGTCCCCATCTTTTTTCTTCTTCTGAACGTTTATCAAATTGTTTGTATAGTTCTCTACGTTGTTTATCTGCACCAAAAATATTCCCTTCCGCAACGGCTGCTTTTAATACATCAACACCTCTTGGAGAAATGTCCTGCCTTTCGGTTGGTTTAACCCATTTATCTTCTTCTGGAGTGATATAAACATCTTTTTTAGAGATTGATACATCCAATTCTGGAATTATGATCTTGTTGTTTTTATCAACGAATGGCATTATTTTTTATTCCTTTTGTTTCTCTTATTCCATTTTTTTGCCTGTTCTGCTTGTGTTGTGCTATACCATAATTTTATATCTGGCCTCCATTCTGCCGGTGTATTATCTTTATCCCTAACGTAATCGCCTTGCGTTTTATCGAATACATAATAAGTTGGGTTTGGCAATCCTACAGAATGTGGATTCACATGAAGAACATAATCTCCTTTTTTTAAGTTATAATTATCTACATTTTCAAAATTCATTTCACTATTCATGTCATCCATTTGAAAAACTAATCCTTGTTGCATGTTTTCAATTAAAATAGAAGAGTAATTTTTAAGTG
>JALTMZ010000029.1 GCA_027001105.1 Thermococcus sp. | reverse complement strand
TCTCAAGACCAACCAAAATATTGCCACCAGCTTTAACTGTCTCGGGTCTCTCTGTATTATAGCGCAAAGTTAGGCATGGCACATTAAGGATTATGCTTTCCTCCTGTAATCCGCCAGAATCTGTCATTACAATCTTGGAATTCTTCTGCAGCTTTAAAAAGTCAACGTATCCTAAAGGTTGGGTAATTATGAGGTTTTCAATTTTCTTAACTCTCTCCCACAGCCCAAACTCTTTAAGCCTGTTTCTCGTTCTCGGATGCATTGGGTAAACTGCTTTTATTGGAAGGGCTTCAAGGATGTCAACCAATTTTTCAAGATTTTCTTTGCTGTCGGTGTTCTCTGCTCTGTGAGCTGTGATGAGGATATATCCTTTTGGCTTTAGCCCAAGTTTTTCAAGAATCCTGCTTTTCCGTTCAGCTATTTCAGCATTTTGCAAAACTGCATCGACTATTGTGTTTCCAACAACATAAACGCCTTCTCTAATACCTTCATTCTCCAAATTTTTCTTGGCTTCCTCTGTTGGAGCAAAGAGGACTTCACTTGCATGATCTGCCAAAATTCTGTTTATTTCTTCAGGCATTGTTCTGTCAAAGCTCCTCAATCCAGCTTCAACATGAGCTACAGGGATTTTCAATTTAACACTGGCTAAAGCTCCAGCCAAAACCGTGTTCGTATCTCCCTGAACGAGTGTAACATCTGGCTTCTCTTTTATCAAAACCTTCTCGATTTTAATCATGGCAATTCCTGTTTGCTCCGCCTGAGTTCCAGAGCCGACTTCAAGATGATAGTCAATGCTGTTAAGCTCAAGCTCCTCTAAGAAAATGCGGCTCATCTCGTAGTCGTAATGCTGCCCCGTATGAATCAGGAGAGGCTTAACCCCTCTTTTCTCAAATGCCCTAATAACCGGAGCAAGCTTTATGATCTCGGGTCGTGTCCCGAAGACAAATGCTGGCTTCAATACTCGCCCCTCCCAATGCCCTTAAATATGAAGCCCTTGGGGGGCTCGTCAATTACGTGTCTGCCGTCCACTATAATTTTATTTCTCATCAGCTTCCCCAGCTCCTCCCAATTGAGTTTTTTAAACTGTGAATGATCAGTTGCAATTACAATTGCATCAGAATCTTTTACTGCTTCTTCAATGGTTTTATGCGTTCCAGTAACATATGGATCATAAGAGCGAACTTCTTTGACATCATCTTGGATAGCTTCAATAAACACATATGCAGGTGAATTCCTTGTGTCATCAGAGTTCCCTTTGTATGCCAAACCAAGGACTGTTACAACAGCTTCCTCTGGAGGCAGGTTTATCATCTTGAATGCTTCAAACAGCAAATCTTTTGTCATCAAAGGCATGTCTTCATTGATTTCTCTCGCTTTCTTAATCAGTCCAAAATCTTCTTTTGCTGAACTAAGCAGTAAATACGGATCCTTTGGCAAACAGTGCCCGCCAACGCCTATTCCAGGAATGTGTATTTTGACCCTTGGATGGGTGTTCGCCAGCTCAATAGCTTCAAATATGTTAATCCCATACTGGTGAGCCAAAAATGCGAATTCATTTGCAAGTGCAATGTTCACATCCCTAAATGTATTCTCCATGAGCTTTACCATTTCACTTGTTGTTGGATCTGTTTTAAAAATCTGTCCTTTAACAAAGGTTCTATATAAAATTTCCGCCAAATCGGCGCTTTCTCTGGTTATTCCCCCGAGAATTCTTGAGTTGTATACAAGCTCCTTAAAGATCCTTCCCGGCATTACCCTTTCCGGGGCATGAACCATGTAAAAGTCCTCTCCAGCTTTAAGTCCGGTAAGGGTCTCAATTAATCTTGCCATCTTCACAGTTGTCAGGGGAGGGACAGTGCTCTCAATTATCACCATGGAGCCTTTTTTCATAGCTTTTGCTACAGTTTTTACGGCACTTTCAAGATACTCTAAGTTAGGTGTTTTGTCCTCTCTGAGTGGGGTTTGAACACAGATTATATAGACGTCTTTATTTTTTATATCCTCAGGGTTTGAAGTTGCCCTAAGTTTCCCACTCTTAATCGCTTCCTGAAGAAGCCTATTTATTTCGGGCTCCACTATATGTGCAGTTCCGGAATTAAGCTTCTTTACTACCTCTTCTCTTATTTCATACCCAGTTACATTAAATCCAGAATTTGCGAACATTATGGCAGTAGGGAGACCTATGTATCCCAAACCAATAACAGCGATTTCCACGTTCCTGTTCTGTATCCTCTCCCTCATCTTCTTCCCCCTCAGAATAAGGAGCAAAGAAGTAAATTTAAGGCTTTTCCAAGTAACGATTTCAGATGTCAATATGATGCAGTTGATACAAAATTTTAATTTCAGCAACAACATCAGATTCCTCCTGTTGTATTTTCCAAATATATCCCTCTATACCCGTGAAATCATCCCTTGAAAACGTAATAAACATTAAAACATTAAAATCAACGATAAGAAATCTTAAAAAAGAAGCCTTCACAACCGTTTTACGGAAACCCTTTTAATGGACAAAGCTGCTCATTATAATTAGGTGGGAATGTATGAAGATATGGATTGACATTGTAAATTCACCTCATGCTCACTTCTTCAAGGGTATAATTAAAGAGCTTGAAAAAAGGGGTCATGAAATTCTGGTTACGACGAGAGAGTTTGATGGGCTAACTGATATTCTCGACATGCTTGGGATCGACTATTATGTTGTTGGGAAGCATGGTGGATCAACCTTAGAGGGGAAGCTTCTTGCAAGCGCTGAGAGGCAGTACAAGCTGGCAAAGCTTATAATTGAAGAAAAACCAGATCTCTGTGCTCATAAGAATTCTCCAGAGGCTCCAAGAATAGCTTATGGGTTGGGAATCCCAACTATTGGATTTGTGGACAATGATACCTCAATTCCCGTTAACAAGCTCATGCTACCTTTTACAAATAGGGTGATTTATCCCAAAGCTATTGATGCTTATGACTTAATTAGATGTGGTGCCGATGCAAACTCCCTGAGACCAATTAATGGATTTCCAGAAATAGCTCATTTATATGGGTTCAAACCCAACACAGCACCCCTAAAAGAGCTTGGAATTGAGAAATACAGTTATATCGTTATGAGAACCGAGCCCATAAAAGCCAATTACTTTAATGGAGATGCCGAAAAAAGCATTCTTGAGGACATCATCCCCCTTCTCCCAGATCTCCCGATAGTCTTATTCCCCAGAACAGAAGAACAGGCTAAGAGATTTAAGCGGTTTGATAATGTCATAATTCCTGATCATGTAACCGACAGTTTAAGCCTTCTCTATTATGCAAAGCTCATGATAGGAGCCGGGGGAACCATGAACAGAGAAGCATTGGCACTTGGCACACCAACAATTTCAACATATCCTGGAAATCTCTTAGCAGTTACAAAATGGCTCATAAGCTTGGGAATTAAATACCATTCAACTAACCCAATTGAAGTTGCAAGCAAGGCTTGGGAAATGGTCAGGAAAAACGGCACATACAGAAATTACATTCGCAGTGTTGTTTCAACTCTTGAGAATCCTGTTGAAGTAATGATTGAAGAAATAGAGACATATGAGGAGCTTGGAACATTTCCCCCACTTCAAAATTCAAAAGCTGTAACCAGCTAAAGAAGGAGTAACATATGCTTCAATGAGCGCCGCAATTAAAAGCAAGAAAACAGCTATGCTAAGCATTTTCATGGCTGTTCTAAACCCTCTTCTGAATCTATCGCCAAGAGTCCCTTTCCCCTTAATAATCTCCAGATACCATTCAATTCCTCCCAGGCCTGCAATTGCGAATGCAGGGATTTCAACAATTCCATGGGGCAGGATTGAGAGCAGAATTTTTGTTAAACTTTCACCCTGAAGATAAGAATACTCCATGACGATTCCCACTAAGAAGCCATTGAAGAAGAGAATCCCCAAGGGCACAACCCCAAACAGCACACCACCAAAAGCCGCCAAAATAGCCACTCGTGTATTGTTTAGAAATATCAATTTAAAAAGGGTAAAACTGTCTGGAACGCCATTAAGTTTGCCACTAAAAATCTGTTTTAAATTCAAGAATAGATTTTCCGCAAACAGGGGATTTAAAACTGTAAAGACCACTCCCAATGAAACTCCAATCAAAAATGTTCCAAGAAGAGCCAAAAAGATTTTCTTATTCATGCTCTCCCCTCAATGCATTCTTTAATGCTATTTTAAAATCCTCAACATTTATGTATGGCATTTCCACATCAAGCCTCATTGCAAAAAATTCATCAATTATATGCTCAAGCTCTTCAAGTCTATGCCCTTTGAGTTTTTTCTCAAGCTCCTCGATAGTATTTTCGGGATATATAAAGAAATCCCCCGTAATTTTAACATTCTCAGCAATACCGTCTTTTTCTTCAATTTCAAATCTTATCAATCCTTTTCTTGCCTTGTGTTCTCCTATCTTCCTCATTGCCCTCACGTAAAAATTTAAAGCGGAGAAGTTTTTAAAGGTTAAGCTCAACTCACGTTAGGTGGTGACGTATGGCTTATGATGACATAAAGGAGGAGATAAAACTAATTCTTAAGGAGATAATTAGGGATATGGTCGAAAAGGAGGGAAAAAGTTGGGATGGCGAGATATTGTTCGATGAGACCCCAAGTATGGAGCTTGGGGATTTTGCAACTACAGTTGCTTTTCAGCTGGCAAAGATTTTTAGAAAGGCCCCACGCATAATAGCTCAAGAAATCGTGGAAAAGACAAAGCACAAGCTGCCAGAATATATTTTAAAAGTTGAAGTTGCTGGAGCAGGCTATATAAACTTCTTCCTTGATTACGAAAAATTTGGAAAGCTTACCATAGAGGAAATCCTCACAAAAGGAGAAAACTATGGAAAAAGCAATATCGGGAAAGGAAAGAAGGTTGTCATAGAGTACACCTCGGTAAATCCAACCAAGCCGCTTCACATGGGGCACGCGAGGAACTCGATTCTCGGAGACACTATGGCAAGGGTCATGAGAGCCTTGGGTTATAACGTTGAAGTTCAGAATTACATTGATGACTTGGGAATTCAATTTGCTCAGGTAATGTGGGGATATTTAAACCTGAAAGAGGAGTTTGAAAAAATCAAAGCTGAAATTGAAGAACGGTGCATAAAAGAAAATAGTATAGACCACGTTCTTGGATTGCTTTATGTTGAGGTTCACAGAAAAATGGAAGAAAATCCTGAAGTCGAGAAAGAAGTCAGAGAACTCATGAAAAAACTTGAAGAAGGAAACAATAAGATAGCAGAACTTGGAAGGAGATTAGCAGAGGAAGTTGTTAAAGCCCAAATGCAAACAACATACCGCCTAAATATTGTCTATGATTTGCTCTCATGGGAAAGCGATATAGTGAGGAGCGGTATTTTCGAAGAAGCTTATGAAAAAATAGAACAAAATGAACACTTTGAATGGGCCAAAGAAGGCAAGTATAAAGGAGCATTCATAATGAAGCTTGGCGATCTCTTCCCAGATATGGAGAATCCAGATATGGTTCTCATAAGGAGTGATGGAACTGCCACCTACACTGGAAAAGACATAGCATATCACATGTGGAAATTTGGACTTGTAAGCGCAGACATGCTCTACAAGATTTGGGACAGGGTAATTTTTGAAGGAAGGGAACATGAAACATGGACAACTGCAAAAGAGGGGAAATCAATGCCCGGAAAGTTTGGACATGCGGACATCGTTATAAACGTTATCGGTGCTGAACAGAGGTATCCTCAAAAAGTTGTTGCCTATGCGCTTAAACTCTTAGGCTACGAGGAGGCTTACAAGAACTTCCACCACTTAGCCTATGAACACGTGGTAAGACCAGAAGGTAAGTTCAGTGGAAGAAAAGGAACATGGATTGGATTTACTGTTGATGAAGTTGTAAATGAAGCTGTAAAAAGAGCAAGAGAGCTGGTAGAAGAAAAGAACCCAGACTTAAGCGAAGAGGAGAAGAGAATAATAGCAGAAGCCGTCGGGGTTGGTGCAATAAGATACAACATGATCAAATATTCCCCAGAGAAAATAATCACATTCAGATGGGAAGATGTGCTCAACTTTGAAGGAGAAAGCGCCCCATATGTTCAATACGCATATGCAAGATGTGCTTCAATCCTGAAAAAAGCCGAAGAAAAAGGCATTGCTACAGAACCTGAAAAGCTCTTAGAGAATGCAGACTTCTCAAACCTCAACAAAAAAGAAAAAGAACTCATAAAACTACTCTCAAGATTCCCAGAAATAGTTAAGGAAACAGGAACAGAAATAAAGCCCCATCTCTTAGCCTGGTATGCCAATGAGGTTGCAATGGCATTTAACAAGTTCTATATGGCACTTCCAGTGCTTAAAGCGGAGAAAGGAATACTTGAAGAACGTTTGTTATTGGTTATGGCAACAAAGCAAGTTCTAAGAAATGTGCTTAATTTGATGGGAATAGAAGCGCTGGAACGAATGTAATCCCTTTTGCCTTTTATTTTCTGCTGTGATACTCAAAATACCAAAGTTTGAATTCTTTCACATAAGCCCAAAGATTAGCCAACGAGTAGCATAAAGATTAGCAGTGACACCAGCAATATTAGACCCGACACGAGCCCCTCTCTTCTCGTCCACCCGGTAAAGATTAGGAGGCCAAGATAAACGAAGAGACCACCGCCAAGTATTCCGACACCAATTTTGGCCAAGAGTTCAGCGGTTTTACCACTAATATCGGAACCAACTAATCCTTTGATAATAACCATATATATTGCCGTCCACAGAGGGCTCGCGGCCGAGATGTAGAGAAGCTTACCCATACTATCACCTCAACCTTTCACCTTTTCGGGAATCGTCCTGAGCAAGGCATTCCTTATTTCATCGTAATCTCCCTTTTTGAGGTCGTAGCGAATCTTCTTGGCCTTTCCTTTCTTGTTTCTGTACTTTATCTCTATCCTGGCCGAAAGCCAACCTTTTTTAAGCTTCACCTCCTCGATAATGTCGTAGGGCAAAACATCCGGTTCGGTCAACTCATTGTCGTAGGTGACCACTATTTTGTCATCGTGAATGTATATTCTGCTGGGCTGGGATGTGAAGAAAACGTCTGGATCAGTTATCAGCTTCCCCTCGGCTAATGGTATGTTCCCCTCTTCTTCCTTTTCGAGTTCCATTATTTTGGACTTCCATTCTTCTATGAGTCTTGGGTCAGTGTAGAACCTCTTAATGATCTCGATAACACTTCTTTCATCAGCGTCATATGCCAAGTCAAGTGCTGCCTCAAGCTCCCTCACACCTCCCTGAACCATGTATGTTCCGTCGGGGTTTAGATAGACGAAGAGAGCCCCCTCGGGCCCATCCAAAATCATCGTTGCTGGTATCTTTTTTCCCTTCTCAATGTCCTTGCGCTCCTTTTTTCCGTAACCTTTTGGAAGTTTATTAAAAATTCTTAAGACATCTTCAAGAGTCAGCTCACCCAGATTAAGCTCCGAATCCTTCCCCGTGAACCGGAAATCTCTTGAAACGCCGTTTACAAAAACGTTAAACGCTCTCGGTGAGGATAGGCTTTCCTCTAC
>JALTMZ010000028.1 GCA_027001105.1 Thermococcus sp. | reverse complement strand
AGCAAATCTATGCTTTCAATGTTATCTTCTGGAAACTCAATCTTGGGTACAAGAATTAAGTCACCTTCCTTTACTTCAAAAGCTCTCTTCTTAATGAGCTTTCCATTCTCGTAGACGAGCACTGGATGGTCAACCGTCGTTTCAAAGCTTCTGCCCAGCTCAAGCTCGAACCTTATGAGATGGTCAGTCGAAGGCAGTTTAATCACGTCTTCAATATCAGTTAGAACAACCTTTCCACTCTCTTCGTCAAAGGAATAAACTTTGATACCTACTTTTGGCTTCTTTCTTACATATGCCATGTTTTCATAACTTTCTTCTCCAAAGAGCTCATACAGCTCTCTGAGCGTTATCCTCTGAGGCATCCCATTGATCTGAACAAGTATTCTGGTATCACCGGGGAAGCAGTTCCTCCTCTTTGCAGCATGATAGTACGGATGGGCATAGCCCACAAGAGCATCAACAAACCCTATAATCCTTCCAATGATTCCAGCGGATGTGTGGGGAGCCAAGCCTATGACAAGATGCCCAATCAAATCTTCCATCTTCTCGACATTGTAGAACCTTGGCAATCCATAGAATCTCTCAAGCAAATCGTCTATGAACTTTGCAACCCTCACAAGATACTTTCCAGCCTCTTTAGAAAGGATAACATCTTGAACTTTGAGCTCAACTATTTGGTCTTCACTCACCAAAGGCTTTCCTTCAAAGTCATGAGTATAGCCCAATTCACGGAGCTTCTCAACGCTTACTCCAATCTCTCTCGGCTTGAAGTGGGTTATTGGTGCATCTGTTGCATCAAAACGAATCGTGCCATCCTTGAACACGTAAACATCGTTCTTAGCCCTCAAAATTCCCTTCTCCAGTGGCTCTGGCACCTTGTGGGCTGAAGTCATACCCATAACGCCCTTGAGCTTATCAAGAGTATTCACTCTCACATTCTGCATTGCCTGTTTCACAATCTGGGACGGATTTATTGTCCTTTTGACATAAGCCCTCATCTCAATGCCGCACTTTGGACAGATCATTTCCTCGGTTGAGCTATAGTTACACTTTGGACATCTGTACAGCAGTTTAGCCTCAGCTCCACACACTGGACAAGTTGGGAAAATATCAACATGACCGCAGTTGGTGCATTTGAACTGGGCAATCTCAACCTCAGCGAGCTTCCCTTCCTGTGCCGCCTTGTAGATATCTCTTGAGCTACCACCAGCCAAACCAATCGGGAAGAGGACGTGAACTGGTGGCTTCATCTTTCTTTCTTTAGCCTTTTCAGGCCTTCCCATTCTTGCACCAATCCAGCTTATCCCTCTGTCCCTGAGCTTTACTTCGCTGATTTCGTTGATTATGTCTATGGTAGTGTGGAATTCCTTCGGCTCAAATTTCTTCTCCAAGTTATCCAATGGAGTGAGCAGAGCAGCACTCCAAGGATACTCGATGATTACGCTCCTGTCTTCAACTCTGTGAGGTAAGCCGAGTAGTTCGAGGTAGCGCTTTCCGTTCCTTCCAAGCACTTCAAGGCTTATCACAACCTTTTTGGCATATTTTGTTCCAAGATACTTATCCCACTCAATCTCAGCATTGACAAGAAGGCTTTGAAGTTCAGCAACTTCCTCTGGCTTGAGGGTGTTCCAGTAGAGGGTGTAGTACGGATGAAGAGGAATGTCAAGAACCTTTGAGAGGTGTATTGCCTCCTCGACTTTGGGTCTAATTTTCAGAGGGTCTTTCAGAAGCTCTGCCAAGAATTCTGGTTTTAAGTCGAGGTAATCCGCTGCTTCTTCAACTGCCTCTTTATCATTTTCAGCAAAGGGCTTGAGGGGAACTTCATATATGTCTTCAACGGCTTTCACAAACTCCTGAACCCACCATTCTTCAACATAATTGGCTGGAAGTAAAGTTTGGTTGTTCTCTACAAAATCTCCAAATGCTATAACTGCATCGCCCAAGTAGAGTATTTCTTCAACCTGATCCCTAATTTGTAAAGCAAGATAGTAATCGTCAACCTTAACGACAGAGCCATCTTTGAGCTTAACGATTGGACCTTCAGCTGTTGTAGCAGGGGTAACTATACAGCCCTTTCCGGGCCTTTCAGTCTTCATTTGGGTCCCAACAGCCAAGAACTCATCAACAAGAATCATGACCGCCGGGTTTATGCTCCAGGTCGCAAATCCGCTCACTCTTGAGCGGCCGTACCTCAATCTAAATCCACCATTCTCTGATGGCTCTGCAAATAATGGTCTCCCCCCAATAATCTCCTTTGTGTATTTGTTGTTCGGAGCAATATTGGTCTTGAATTTTTCGTAAAGTTCATAGTAGAAGCCTTTTTTGACCTTTACAGAAGTTCGTATCTCAGCCTCTTCTCCTTTTGATTTTTCAGCTTTCTCTTCTATCCCTTCTTCTGTTTTGCCCTTCTCCTTTGCCTCAACAAACTCCTTGAGCCAGTCCCAGCCTTCAATGCCCATTTTATCAATGTATTTGACCAACTTCTTTGCTTTTTGGAGTACACCTTCCGCTAAAACGAGAATTGCTCCACCTCTGAGCTGGTTTGTCTCAACTCCCGGAACGTCTCTGTGGGAAACCTCAACATCATCAGTCGCTTCACCGGTTATCTCAACTGGAATATTCTGCATAGCTAATCTTACCTCATCTGCTGAAGGATGATACTGCAAACGAGTAACGGCTCTGTGATACAAATCAACTTCTTCAACCATTCTCTCTATGTGCTTCTCTGTAGGTTTAAACCTATCCAATCCAAGCTTTTTCCTAACGTAATCACCAACGAGAACACTCAACGCCTGAGCAGTTCCACCAGAACTTCTGATTGGCCCAGCGTAATAGAGAGCTAAATACTCCGTCCCATCAGGATTCTTCTTGATCTTAACTTGAGCTATACCTTCAATCGGAGCAGAAACTATACCTTCTGTCAGAATAGCCAGTGCAGTTCTAACAGCCTGCTCCGCCAGCTTTTCTTTATTCTCAAACTCACCGAATTTACCTTCAATTATTTCGTCAACAATTTTAAGGGCGGCAAGCTCTTTACCATACTCTCTCGCAAGCTCTCTAATCCTCTCGGCAACGCCTTTTGGACCGACCAAGCTTTCAACACGGCCCGCCATGTCCGTTGCTTGAGGAATTTCAACATCCCTAACAGGATCTTTTCCTTGGGCTCTCGCCTTCTTAGCTATCTCATAAGCCTTATCAATTTCTTTCTGCAACATTTCAAAATAAGCTTTCATTTCATCGCTGTAAAGCTCGCTCATTCACACCACCTGCTAAAGTCAACAACTGTCTTTAACCTTGCAGTTTCAATATCAATTATCGGAACTCTCGCGGGGGTTGGAACAATATTAACCATCTTCTGGAACTCAGTCTGGGCTTGCCAAGTGGCCGAGTTGATCAAAAACACACCGCGATAAATCTGATAATCCAGAACATGAACATGTCCCATCTGTACCAAATCTGGGACTTCCTCGATGACAAGCAAATCCTCTGGATCTGGTGCAATTGGAACTTTTCCACCAAATGTGGGGGCGACGTGCCTAAGTTTTAGCAGTTCAATCATCGGCTCAACGGGATGAAGATGGCTCTTACCAGGAATGTAGCTCACAACATCCTCAATACCCCTTCCATGAACAACCAAGAAGTCCCTGCCGTGGAGGTTAATAACTGCCGGATTGCTTATGATCACTGCATTTTTTAGATCATAGAGGGGTTTTGCGTATTCTCTGTAGAATTCGGGCTGAGGTAAAGCAGTTCTTGCAGCATCGTGATTGCCTGGACCAATGAACATGGTTATATGATCCGGAACATTTGCCAAGAGGTTTGCCAAAGCTTCATACTGGTCAAAGATATCGGGAATTGCAAGCTCATTGTACTGACCCGGATAGATACCAATACCATCAACAACATCGCCAGCAATTATCATGTACTTTATTCTGCTCACAATTTCCTCTTCTTCTCTGCTTTCAACGTTGCCATTGAGCCATTCAAGGAACTTCATGAAAGCTTTTTCACAGAATTTTGTGCTTCCAACGTGGATATCGCTGATCAAAACAGCATAAACCTTTTCCTCAAGGGAAGGCTTTTCTCGCTTGTAGAGTGGAACATCAGGCAAATAAAGTTTGTTTGCAAATAAGATTCCGCGTTTTGAATAATATCCTCTAAAAGCGACGACGCTGTCTGGTAGAACTTCAAATGCTTTCTTGTAATCCTCGTTATCCCGTCCCAAGAAAACCTTAACAATGCCAGTCATATCCTCAACTTCAAAGATAAATCCCTTTTTAGTTTCCCTCTTTGAGTTGACAAGGCCGATTATCGTAACTTCCCCATCGGGATTAATGTAGCTAAGCTTTCCAATATCTATTACCCCACTAACCTCTGGATTTTCCCGCAGAATTCTTCTCAATTTCTTTAATCTACTTTTGAAGTAGTTCTCATAGACCTTGACTACTATCTCTCCTTCTTTACCATTTGCATTCTTAGCTTTTGGGGGCTTTAGCTTAACGTTTCTTACGTCGAATTTAATCTCATACTCCGACTTTATCCTCTTTGCAACAAACTCAAAGCTTTCATTTGGCTCAACCTTAAAATCTTCATAAATCGAATATGCCCTCTTTTCTTCAGCTGGAATCTCCTCCTCTTCCAGTGGAACCAAGACTCCATAGTCCCCATAAACTGCCTTCATTTTGACACCATTTTCTTCATCACCGACACCATTGTACTCTTCAAGAGACGGGGCTCCAGTGGAAATGAAACTCTCCCCCCCTTCAATTGTGGGTTCTTCTTCCGCTATTTCTTCAGAAATGGTTTCAGAAACCATGTTTTCCACGGGTTCTCCAGTGGAAATAGAGGTACCTTTTTCTGATGGCAGTTCTTGGATCTCATGAGCTATTTCAGTCTGATCAGATGTTTGAGGTTGAATTTCAGCCATCTTGCCAAGTTCTGCTGTCTTTTCACCACCAACAGCACTCTCGATTGAGATTTCTTTTGAGCCCTTGGGGATGCCAACTTCCATTGGAACCTCAGCTACAGAGGGAGGGGTTCCTGCTTTAGTTTCCACTGAAGCTTTCGGAATGTATTTTGCAAAATTTTCCAGCGGAGATAACAACCCCTTAGATTCAAGAAACTCTTTGGCAAGCCTTTCGTCAATTACAAATGTATTTTTCGTTCGTGCAAATTTTATGAGCTCCGCCAAAGTAAAGTTCTTCTTATAATATTCCGAAAGGATAAAGTAAGCGGGTGGAGTGATGAGATAGCGATTAGAAAGCAAATCCTTCACCAGCTCATCCATTAAAACAACCTCCTCTGCCGAGCAATGCTTACAGTGAGGAGAGGCTGAAGGGAATAATCAAAGCGATAGATGTTCTTAACTTTATATGGAGTGACGTTTAGTCTTATTTCTTTTGTCCGCCCATATCTCCCCTTGCTGACCACTTTAGCATTGATGATGCCCAACATGTCGAGCTCATTTATTAGATCACTAACCCTTCTCTGGGTTAGAGGCTCAATATCCATGTAATCACAGAGCTCTTTATACACAGCATAGACATCACCAGTGTTGGCTGGCAATTCACCATTTTCATCAAGGAGAACTATAGCATAAAGGAGAATTTTTGAGTGCAGTGGGAGAGTCTTAATAACTTCCTCCATGGTGTCCTGCTCAATCTTCTCCTGAGCCTTCCATACATGCTTTTCAGTAACTTTTGAAGCCCCTTCCCTCTCAGCAATTTCGCCACTTACCCTAAGCAAATCTAAAGCCCTCCTCGCATCCCCGTGTTCTCTTGCAGCCAAAGCTGCACAGAGGGGAACAACAGCTTCATCAAGGACATCTGGATAAAATGCCTCTTGGGCTCTCTGCATCAATATATCCCTAAGCTGGTTTGCATCATATGGTGGAAAAACAACCTCCTCTTCGCTTAGGCTCGAAAGAACCCTTGGATCAAGGTAGTCCTTAAATTTCAGATCATTTGAAATACCGACAATGCTGACTTTTGCATTTTTTAACTCACTGTTTATTCTGGTCAGCGAATACAGAACATCATCTCCACTTTTTTTGATGAGCTTATCAATCTCATCAAGAACTATTATAACAAATCTCTCCTTTGCATCGATAATTTGCTTTAGCTTTGTGTACACCTCATCTGTTGGCCATCCAACCAATGGAACCTCAAAACCACTTTCATGCTTGAAATGATTGACTATGTTTGCGAGAACCCGATATTGAGTATCGACAATCTCACAGTTGAGATATATAACATCCACAGGAACATTATACTTGCGAGATATTCTCTTTAGTTCTTCAGTTACAAATTTTACGGTAACTGTTTTACCAGTGCCCGTTTTTCCATAGACAAAAACATTGGAGGGTGTTTCTCCTCTCAACACTGGAACCAGTATATGTGCCAATGCTTCTATCTGTTCCCTCCTGTGCGGCAGTTCTTTTGGAGTATAGCTATGTCTAAGGACTTCTTTATTTTTGAAAATCTTTTTTGCATTCAAATATTTTTCAAAAATCGAATCAAGATATGTCTGCTCATTTTCCCTTCTTTTTTCCATCTCCCTGACCCTCCAGTGGAAACATAGCCCCCATTTATAAAGGCACTTCCCATTTAATGCATTTATACATTACATTATGTTACATTATTGCTGATTTTTAGCCTATTCTGGAACATTTTATTTCCAGATATGTTCTCATGAAAGCATTTTCCAGAGGAAACATAAGATGCAGAGGAAGCAATACGATAATATCTTTTGGGGGTATATATGCTTTATTGGGCAAGTTTTTGTAAAAGCTCATTAAAAGTCCACCAAAATATTAATGAACAAGTAAATTAGAAAATGTAAAATTCAGATATAGCCAATATCCATCCCCTTCTTTTTAGATATGCCCTGCGATCTGAGTATCTCATCAATAAACTTCTCTGCTTCTTCCTTTGACATGCCAACTTTGACAACCAAGAACTTAATTAAATCATCCCTTGTTGCACCACGTTGAATTCTGTCAATAAGCATCAGGACTATCCTTTCAAAAACAGCTTGAGCAAAGTCTTCTTCCACTTTAAGTGCCCTTACAAGTTCATTTATTCCAATGAGTAAGGCAGTCAGAGCGTCGTTAAACTCTGCTTTCCCAAGGGTTTTTCTGTCGAGATCAACCCTAAGGATAATTTCATCATTAATTCCACTTAGCGTGAATTTCAATAAATTTATTTTGTCATTTAGGACAAGCATTGCATGATATATCTTTAACCGTTCCTCCAAAGGAAGTGCCGTTGTTTCCAAGCCAAATGGAACCATCAGATGAACAAACTCCTCACTGAACAGTATGTTGAGGACAAAAGGCATTTTTGGGTATTCTGCAATATAAAAATGCTCTTCAATTTTCTTAACATTCCACGGCAGATCCACAATATCCTGAGCATCATCCCTTCCTTCCTTCAGCCACTGAATGACTTGTTCCTCCACAGGAAATCACCAAAGAAATATTAGCGTTTGTCCTTTAAAACATGATCGTTCCACAGGAAAGGAAACTGTTGGATGTGCATTTTTGGAC